>CADBRK010000138.1 GCA_902797065.1 uncultured Ruminococcus sp. | reverse complement strand
ATATAACAAACGTCGATGTCCCCCGCCTCTGTAGGCGGCGGGTTCCATACGTCCGTCGGTGGTGGGTTTAAATCCCCCACCGACGCCCGTCGGGGACGGCTCCCAGCCGCAGGAGCTAAAGCTCCACGACGTTTGTTGACGTCGTCGCTCGCTCCAATCAAGCGAGCTTGTTGGAGCGTAGATCCTCGTTTAATATTATTTAGCCATAGTATTTACGATTTAAAGCCGGAAGTACTATGGCGTTTTCCGTTGACGACGCAGCGAACTGCCAACGGCAGACGAAAATCGCACATCAACTTTTTTGGTCAGGTGTCTTTACCGCCTGCGTCAGAATTTGTCCCTTAGGAGAGGTCAACGAAGGTGTACTGTAGTTGTCAGTAACATAAATCGGAATTTACGGGAGTAGAAAATGAAACGATGGAGCTCTTTGCAAAGAGAAATTTATAAGCTGATTGACAAACAAATTGATTTCCAAATGCATTTATCAATATATAGAATGAATAGTCAATACGGTTCGACAGATTTACCGCGTTTTTGGATAACCTTAGGCGATGAAATTATTTTTGATTATCCCAAACAATTTGTTGATAAAGATGAAAGCGGAGCTTTTATTAAAAATCTTAAAGGGGAGCGATTATATTACCCTTATCAGACGGAAATATCAGATATTTCAAAACTGATAAGAGAATATATTGATACACCAAAGGAAGATGTATACTCAAAACATTTTGCTAACGATCATTGGGATCTGATAAATATTCTGAAAGCTGCTGACAAACGATTTGGTAAGAGAAGGCTGGAACTCTTGAAAATAAAAACGGAGAGTAAAACAACTCAAAAAATAATAGAATACAGGCTGAATGCTGAATTATTATAGCAATCAAATAAAATGCCCCGAAGCACTTTGAAACGCTTCGGGGTAAAACGTCTATATGGGTATCCTTATTTGCGGATTGACCCGATACTTGGATAACCGAAATAACTATCAAAAAAACACCGCACAAAGGCATAAATCGTCCTTGCGCGGCGCAGCTTGTGCGGTAAACAGTGTATGTACTTACGGTTCGTCCTTCTTGGATTTTTTGTCATCGGCAGATTCCGGTTTAGGTCCTTCTGGCGGCTTTTCCAGGATCTCGATCTCCATATCTTCAAATCGCTCTCCGAAGGACATTCCGTAGAATGTTTCATCTTCGAGCAGCTCGTTGAATGACATGAAAATGCTCATTGGTACAATATCCTTTTCATTCCTGAATATTCTCCAGAGAACAGCCTGATCTATTTTGTATTCGTCTGCAACGTATGTTCTGCCGTCAAGCAGGAACTTGAATTTTTTCTTTTCTTTTGCTTCTTTTACAAACTGATGAAAATTCACTCCGTTGCGGCTTTGCTTGGAAGAAACGCTGGCCATTGTGCCAAACCCCCTCTATTTATATTCCCAATAAATTTATCATAGAAATTATATCATATCTTCTGTTCATTGTAAATATATACCGGCAACAAATATTGTTAATTATTTTTTTTGTGTAATATGAAGCAAGTATTACACATAGATCGAAAACCATATCATACTGCCGAATAAATGAATATAACCAAAAAAAATATAAAAAAACGGGTTATTGTAGCAGAAATATTAAAATTTGAAATGTTGGGTGTTATTTCCGAAAAATCACTTGAACAAAGTTTGATAATATGCGATAATATAGTAAGCAAAAAGCAAAAAACTGAATACATATACAAAGGCGAATAAACCACAGTTAAGGAAAAGGAGCTAAGAGTATGAATTTTCATGGTAAGGATATTAAAATTTTTGCCGGCAACGCAAGCCACGACGTAGCATCGGCTATTGCAGATTGTCTGAATCTTCCTTTAGGAAAGTCCGAAACAAGCAAATTCAGCGACGGTGAGATCGCAGTATCGCTTCACGAGTCTGTAAGAGGTTCCGACTGCTTTATAGTACAGTCTACCTGCACGCCAGTTAACGATAATCTGATGGAGATCCTCATTATGATCGACGCTATGAAGCGTGCTTCGGCTGCAAGCATTACGGTCGTTATGCCGTACTTCGGTTATGCAAGACAGGACAGAAAAGCAAAGGCAAGAGATCCGATCTCGGCTAAGCTTTGCGCAGACCTTCTCACTTGCGCAGGCGCAGACAGAATTCTTACAATGGATCTTCATGCAAATCAGATCCAGGGATTCTTCAATATCCCCGTAGACCATCTCCACGGTGCAGGGCTTCTCGCAGATTACATGAGAGCAAAGATAGGCGATAACAAAGACGATTATATTGTAGTGTCTCCCGATCTCGGTTCGGTAACACGTTCGAGAAACTTTGCTTCAAAGATCGGCACAGGTCTTGCTATCATCGACAAAAGACGTCCGAAGCCCAACGTATGCGAGGTCATGAATATAATCGGTGATGTTCAGGGCAAGAAGGTCATCCTTGTTGACGACATGATCGACACCGCAGGCACACTCTGCAACGCAGCAAATGCTATCGTTGAGAGAGGCGGCGCAACAGAGGTTTACGCATGCGCTACACACGCAGTGCTGTCGGGTCCCGCTATCGAGAGAATACAGAACAGCGTTATCAAAGAGGTAGTACTTCTTGATACTATCCCCGTACCCGAGGAGAAGATGATCGACAAGTTCACGATCCGTCCCGTAGGTCCGCTTTTCGCAGACGCTATCGAGAGAATTTACGAGAACAAGCCGGTATCTCCGCTTTACAACAACTGATAAAAATATAAAATAATATAGCGAACATAGGGTGGGCTGTGAGTCCGCCCTTAGCTGTGTTTAATATGTAAGGAGCATCAGAATGATTTTTAGAAAGAGAGCCGAAGTGCCTTCTGGAGGTATAACTCATATGGTTGTCGGTCTGGGCAACCCCGACAGAAAGTATGAGAACACAAGGCATAATGCAGGGTTTATGGGTGTAGACGCATTGGCAGAGAAACACGGCGTTTATATCGACAGACTGAAATTCAAGTCATATTGTGCGTCAATAGAAACAGACGGAAAAAAAGTGCTGCTCATGAAGCCGCAGACATATATGAACGAAAGCGGAAAAGCCGTTGTCGAGGCGATGAATTTCTACAAAATACCGCCCGAGAATGTTGTTATAATATTTGATGATATATCGCTTGACGTAGGGCTTATGAGGATCAGGCGCAAGGGCAGCGACGGCGGTCAGAAGGGCATGAGAAGCATTATCTACCTCAGCGGCAGCGACAGCTTCCCGAGAGTAAAGATAGGTATCGGTCACAAGCCCGAAAAATGGGATCTTGCCGATTGGGTACTCTCGAATTTTACCGATAGCGAGAAGAAACTAATCGACGAAACCGCAAAACGCGCAGCAGAGGCGGCGGAGCTTATCATCGGCGGTCAGATCGACAAGGCTATGAATGTATATAACTGATTTTCGCAAGTATGCTGTCGGGAAGGGGTCAAAATGAATTTTTTAAATGACGTTATATCACAGTTAAGAGAATACAAAACGCTTGAAAGCTCGGTTCAGAAAGGCAGACCGACTGCCGCCGCCGGGCTTACGGGCGTACATAAAGCCAATGCCGTTACGGCGCTGTGCACCAGACTGAGGAAGAAAGCACTTGTTGTCGTCGGAGACGAACAGGAGGGTACTCAGCTTGTCAATGATATTTCATCCATGGGGCTGAGATCTTTGTTTTATCCGCTGAGAGATTTCTGCTTCCGTGAAATGAGCGGCATTTCAAAGGAGTACGAGCATAAAAGAATAATGGCGCTCTCGACTATACTCAAAGGCGAATGTGACGTTGTCGTCGCAACGATAGACGCAGCGGCACAGTTTACTATACCGCCGGAGACGCTCAGAGAATCGTCCTTTCTGCTAAAAGTCGGCGAAAAAGCGGAGATCGCCGATATAGTGTCGGTTTTGCAGGCGTCGGGCTACGAGCGGTGCGAGCTTGTCGAGGGCGAAGGACAGTTTGCCGTAAGGGGCGGTATACTTGATGTGTTTATTACCGACGAAAAAGCGCCCGTAAGAGTGGAGTTCTGGGACGACGAGATAGATACCATCAACTATTTTGATACTTTGTCTCAGAGACGCACGGACTATGTTGAAAAGATAGAAATATCTCCGTCCGCCGAGATACTCGAAAAGGATAAAGCCGCACTTGCGGAGAAGATCAGGCAGAAGGCAAAACTAATGCGCAGCAGGACTGCCGCCAAAGCGAAAGCGCTGCTTTATGCGGACTGTGACAAGCTTGACAGCGGTATTCTCCCTACCTGCGCCGATAAATATATCTCTCTTATATATGACAGGCAGACGTCGCTGTTTGATTATTTCGGCAGGGAGGATCTGATCTTTGTTTCGGAGCATACAAAAGTGAAGGAGCGTATGCACGGCTATTCGTGGCAGTTCCACGAGGATTTGAAGGATTATCTCGAGGAGGGCACACTCTGCAAGGGACTCGATACGTTTTTCAGGAGCTATCAGGAAATATGCGATATTCTCATAGACAACAGAGTGGTATATCTCGATAACTTCACAAGCGGTTCTTACGATACGCCGATACGCGAGCTTGTTAATTTTACGGTGAAGCATCTGTCGCTCTGGGGCGGAAGCGTGAAGCTGCTTGAAGAAGACCTCGAGCCGTATGTAACATCGGGCTATACGTGCGTTATTCTTGCCGGTACGCAGAAGGCGTGCGATTCACTGAGAGACGAACTTATAGGCAAAGGGTATAACGTATCTCCGGGTACGGGCGTTACTCTTTCCGAGAAAGGCATTATCTATATTCTGCCGGGTTCTCTGTCGGCGGGCATAGAGTACCCGCAGATAAAATTTGCGCTGATCTCTCAGGGGCATATCAGAACGTCGGGGAAGTCTCTGCACGGCAAAAGGAACAAGAATTCAAAGCAGATCACCAATCTTGCGGAGCTTACGAACGGCGATTTCGTTGTGCATTCCACGTACGGTATCGGCAGATTCGAGGGGATACAGCAGCTTGAGATAGACGATATTATCAAGGATTATATCAAGATAAGCTATGCGAAGGGAGACACGCTTTATGTACCCGTTACACAGCTTGATCTTGTTTCAAAATATATAGGTCACGGAGACGAAAGCGTTGTAAAGCTAAGCAGACTTGGTTCGGGCGATTGGGCAAAGACGAAGAGCAGAGTCCGCAAGGCAGTAAGGGATATGGCAGACGAGCTTATCAAGCTTTATTCCGACCGTATGCAGGTCAAGGGCTACGCTTTCTCGGAGGACAACGAATGGCAGCATGATTTCGACTCGAAATTCGAGTACGAGGAGACGTCCGACCAGCTCAGGTGTATTGACGAGATAAAGAACGACATGGAAAGACTTGTGCCGATGGACAGACTTTTATGCGGCGACGTCGGTTTCGGCAAGACAGAGGTAGCGCTCAGGGCGGCATTCAAGTGCGTTGCCGATTCAAAGCAGTGCGCTTTGCTTGCGCCTACGACTATCCTTGCATGGCAGCATTATCAGACGGCGCTCAGAAGATTCGAGGGTTTCCCCGTGAATATCGAGCTGCTGTCACGGTTCAGGACTCCGAAGCAGCAAAAAGAGATACTCGAAAAGCTGAAAAGGGGTGAGATAGATTTTATTATCGGTACTCACCGCCTTGTACAGAAGGATGTTGAGTTCCGTGATCTCGGACTTGCAATAATAGACGAGGAACAGCGGTTCGGCGTAGCGCAGAAGGAGAAATTCAAAACGCTTTTCCATAATGTAGATATACTCACTCTGTCCGCGACACCTATACCGAGAACGCTCAACATGGCTATGAGCGGTATCAGGGATATGTCGGTCATCGAAGAAGCGCCTCTCGACAGAAAGCCCGTTCAGACATATGTTCTTGAACACGACAAGGGTGTTATCGCCGAGGCTATCAGGCGTGAACTGAGGCGAGGCGGTCAGGTGTTCTATCTGTACAACAGAGTAGAGAACATAGAGAGCAAGGCGGCGGAGATCAAAAAGAGAATTCCCGAGGCGAATGTCGGCATAGGTCACGGCAAGATGACCGAACAGGAGCTTTCTCAGGTGTGGCGGCAGATGCTCGAACAGGAGATAAACGTACTTGTCTGCACCACTATCATAGAAACGGGCGTCGATCTTCCCAACGCTAATACGCTTATCATAGAAAATGCCGATTATATGGGACTCTCTCAGCTGCACCAGCTCAGAGGACGGGTAGGGCGTTCGACCAGAAGGGCATATGCTTACTTTACGTATGCGCCCGATAAGGTTCTCAGCGATATTTCAACAAAGCGTCTTACGGCAATAAGGGAGTTTACACAGTTCGGTTCGGGTTTCAGAATAGCGCTGCGTGATCTTGAACTCAGGGGCGCAGGTAATATTTTGGGCGGACAGCAGCACGGTCATATGGAAGACGTCGGTTATGATATGTACATAAAAATGCTCAACGAGGCTATAAGCGAAGCACAGGGAGAAAAGCCGAAAAAATCGGAGAAGGATTGTTTTATCGATCTTACCGTACAGGCGCACATTCCCGAGAAGTATATATCAAACCTCAGCCTGCGGCTCGATGCATACAGAAGGATCTCGGATATCCGCAGCAAAGAGGATTCGCAGGACGTTATCGACGAGTTTATCGACAGATACGGAGATATACCGCGTGCGGTAATGACGCTTATTGACGTTGCGCTTATCAGGAGTGCGGCTATACGGTGCGGAGTGTATGAGATACGCCAGAACGAAGATAATATACTGCTTTATGTCGATGATTTCGAGAATGCGGAGCTTGCCGATATGATGAAGCAGAACGCAAACCGTATTATCCTGAAGCTTAAAGCCAAGCCGTATATTCTGATGAAAAAGAACCCGAAGGAAGATACGATCGCCTTGCTGAAAAAAACTTTTTGTGTTTAAATAGATCGGTTCGGGCAAAAAACCAAAAAAATATATAAAAACAGTCGATTTATTAACAAAAAAATAATAGACAAATTGTTGTTATATGTGTATAATATAATTTGGACTTCTAAAATTATATTATGAACGGATTGAAAGGAAGCAAACAACATGATCAAAATCAAAAGAATTGCAGCGGCTGTGCTTGCTGCCGCTATGCTGACAGCTTTTGCAGGCTGCGGCGACCAGAGTTGGTCTTACAAAACGGGAGATACTTCTCTTTCGGCGGGAACTTATATCTTTAATCTTCTCAATGCTTATTATGAGGCATACGATAAGGTTGAGAGTGCCGACGAAGCAGATAAGATCCTTGAAGAAGAGGTTGAAGACAGCGACGGAAACAAGAAAACAGTGGATCAGTACACTATCGACGCTGCCGACAAAACAACTATGAGAATGCTTGCCGTAGAAGAACTCTTCAAGAAGTACGGTCTTGAGCTTAACACAACCGATTACGAGATGACAAAAACGTATTCGGATTCTATGTGGGGCTACAGCAAGGATATGTTTGAAGGCTACGGCATTTCACAGGACAGCTTCACTTACTGCTATGCGGAGTACGGCGTGAAGTACGGTCAGGTATTCGAGACACTTTACGGCAAAGACGGCGAAAAGGCTGTTTCCGACGAAGAGATGACTAACTATTTTACGGACAAGTACACGGGCTACGCATATTTCAGCGTTAGCATGTCCGAGTATGACGATGAGACAGGCGAGTCTATTCTCAAGTCCGACGAGGAATTCACAAGAACCGAAGATTATATGAAAGCATATGTCGAGATGGTAAACAAGGACGGCAAGTCTTACAGTGATATAGTCAAGAGCTATATGGACGATTTTGCCGAGGATTACGATCCCACGCTTTCAGGCGCTGTCGATCTTGAAGAAACAACTATGAACACAACGGTTGTAGATACGCTCAAAACGCTTGACGAGGGCAAGGCTGCGTATGTTAAATACGGTGAAGGCACGTCGACAATGTTCTACTTTGTATACAGACCCACAACAGAGTCTATCACAGATTTCCTTGATACGGAAGATTCTTCCAATGATGATACCATTGATGTGGCTACTTTTGATACGGCTTCGTCTGCCGTTACGGTGGGCAAGTTAAAGAGCGGCTATACTCACAGCTCGCTGCTTAACGAGATGAAGGGCGACGAGTATGACGAGTATCTTGACGAGTATGCAAAGACGCTCTCCGTTGAAAAGAACAGCAATATTCTCAACAGCTTTAAGCCGAAGATGTTTGTCAAGAAGGACAGCGACACAAACAAATAAATAATACCATAAAATGAGCAAATCGAAAATTACATGCGTCTTATTCAATTTGCTCATTATCTTTTTACGATCCTGCCGGAAAGGAGCAGTTTTTATGTCAGTGAAAACGAGGATACTCTGCGCAGTTTCCGCACTGTGTTTTCTTGGTTCCGTTGCATGCTTTTCGGGTTATGCGGCAGAGCTTTTGAATAAACCTTCGGGCGACGAATATACCGAGCCGGCAGACCCCGGTTACACCGACCCGGGCAATACCGACCCGGGTTACACAGACCCCGGTTACACCGATCCTGGCTATACCGACCCGGGCTACACCGACCCGGGGAATACCGACCCCGGTTACACCGACCCGGGGAATACCGATCCGGGCAATACCGATCCCGGTGTTACAGACCCCGGCACAACGGAACCGGATACATCGTACAGTGATCCGGGATATGAAGACCCCGGCACGACCTCGGAGTACACCGAAAGCTATGGGGAGGTTGTCAGCGAGGGTAATTATACTCAGCCGGACGTCCAGCAGCCGTATGTCGATTATGCAAGTCAGTATATAGCATACACCTACGAGGCGCAGTATGACGACAACTACTATTATGTTCCGACTTATACCGAGCCGACGGAAAGCCTTATCGAGGTGGAGAGCGAAGTCATGGATACCGACGAGCTTACCTCAGACGACTGGAAAAGCATTATGCTTGATCTTGAGCAGGGCAATATGGCAGACGGAACAAAGACTTTCAATTTCATTAAGAACAACAAAGAGACCGAGGAAGATTATTCGCTTATGTGGATGCTGTATCTCGGTATGGGGCTTATCATAGCTGCGGTGTTTATTATTCTCTTCGTTGTTATTTCATCGAACAAGGCGAAAAAGAATTTTAAGAAATATAAAACCGCCTGACAGGGCAAAAGATGCTTTCCTTTGCGGAGAGCATTTTTTTGATTTACATTACTTTGAAAATATGGTATAATTATTCTGAGGAGTGATTAAAGTGTCGGAAAATAAAAAGACGGGCATAGTTCCCGTCAAGATACTGCTGTTGTATTCGTTTTTCTTTTACGCCGCATGGAGTGTGGTACACTTTTTTATCGAGCCGTTCATTGACCGGTATGAAAACGATGTATTGTCCGCCGTAGTTATAGAAGGAATATGCAAAAACCTGATCTGGACGCTGCCGGCGGTTATACTGATATGTAAATACAAGGATAAGCTGTATGTCGGGCTGAAGGAGATGTTTACCCCGAAGAAAACCTGCGTAAAATATCTGTGGGTATACGCTGCGATGGCCGCATATTTAGTTCTTGGATCGCTGATTCACCGCGGATCGCTGTCGATAGTCGATACATTCGGGTTTGACGATATTATCATCGTGCTGTTTGTAGGACTTACCGAAGAACTGGTGTTCCGCGGATGGCTTCTGAATGCAACGGTGCATATCGGAGAAAACAAAGCGCTTGCGCTCAATGCCGCAATGTTTTTGCTGATACATTTCCCTACGTGGATAGTAAACGGCGAATTTGTAAACGCGTTTACTTCGTTTGGATTCGTATGCATAATCGCGCTGAGCGTAATTTTCGGTCTGATGTTCCTGAGAACAAGGAATATTCTTGTGCCGATCACGCTGCACATGCTTTGGGATCTGCTGTTGTTCATGGGGCTTTAGTGCGGCAATATACGTAAAAAATTATAATAAAAAGCAGGAGTGCCTTTTCGGTAAACTCCTGCTGTTTTTATGTGTGTTACATTTTTACAAGTTCGTCTGCAAGTTTTTCAAGCTGAGGGAGATCTTTCTCTTTGAGAACCGACTTGAATGTTACGCTGTTCTCGCAAAGCGTGATGTCTTTCATTGTGTCAACGACAGCTTTCATTGTTTTCATAGCCGAGGGCGCCCATGAGCCGTTTTCCATAAATGCTATGGTACGCTTTTTGTAGCCCTTGTGAGCAAGCCTTGCGAGGAAATCCTGCATAGGCATAAATACTCCGCCGTCATATGAAGCCGCCGCAAGAACAAGTCTGTCATAACGGAATGCGTCCTCTACCGCTTCTGCCATGTCGTCACGTGCAAGATCGAATACGGATACATTCTCAACGCCTTTGCTTTCGAGCATTTCGGCAAGCTTCTTTGCGGCGCTGCCCGTGTTGCCGTGAATAGACGCAAAAGCGATGGTAACGCCCTTGTCTTCGGGGGTGTAACTGCTCCAAGTGTTGTACTTGCCTATATAATACTCAAGGTTTTCGCTGAGTATCGGACCGTGGAGAGGGCATATTGTCTTTATGTCAAGCGCGGAGAGCTTTTTGAGGAGCGTCTGCACCTGCATGCCGTACTTGCCTACTATATTGAAGTAATAGCGTCTTGCCTCGCATGCCCAGTCCTCGTCGGTGTCGAGCGTGCCGAACTTGCCGAAAGCGTCTGCGGTGAAGATGACTTTGTCGGTCATGTCGTATGTAACCATTACCTCCGGCCAGTGTACCATAGGCGCGGTTGTGAATTTCAGAGTATGTTTGCCGAGATTCAGAGTATCTCCGTCTTTAACGATAACCTTGCGGTCTGTAAGATCGACATCAAAGAACTGCTCCGTCATAGCAAAAGTTTTTGCGTTGCCTACGATCTTTATTTCGGGGAACTTTTCAAGCAGTGCCGCAAGCGAACCTGAATGATCGGGTTCCATGTGCTGAACGATTATGTAATCGGGAGCTTTGCCGTCTGTCGCTTCGTCTATGTTGTCAAACCATTGGTATGTCTCTCTGCTGTCAACGGAGTCCATGATCGCATACTTCTCGTCTTTGATAAGATAAGAATTGTATGAGACGCCGTTCGGCACGTCATACTGACTCTCGAAAAGGCCGAGATACTTGTCGTCTACGCCGATATAACAAATGGATTCTGTGATTTTCTTGTTCATATAAAAAAACCTCTTTCTGTTTATGCGTTTATGCATGTACTATTATAACATATTTTTGAAAAATTGCAAATATTTATCGAAATTAAGATAATTAGCCTTTTTGCCCTTGACATCGGAGTTAATAAACAGTAATATTTATTAAGAAACGAAAATGAGTAGGTGTAAATATGGTAAAGATCGGACGAAACGACCCCTGCTGGTGCGGCAGCGGAAAGAAATATAAAAAATGCCACTGCGATATTGACGAGATAATTGAAGAGCACAGATTGCTCGGCGAGATAGTGCCGCCGAGGACGATAATCAAAAGCAAAGCGCAGATAGACGGTATCAGAGAGAGCGGCAGAGTCAATTCGGCGGTACTCGATTACGTTGCCTCGAAGATATGCGAGGGCTGTACAACGGAGGATATAGACAGGTGGGTCAACGATGAGACAAAGCGCCTGGGCGGAATACCTGCGCCGCTCAATTACGAGGGCTTCCCGAAAAGCGTATGCACGTCGATAGACGATGTTGTGTGCCACGGCATACCGTCGGATAAAGTCGTGCTCAAAAGCGGCGATATAATAAATGTCGATGTTTCTACGATCTACAACGGCTATTTCGGTGACGCTTCGAGAATGTTCTGCATAGGCGAAGTTAGCGAAGAAAAGAAAAAGCTTGTCGAGGTGACAAAGCAGGCTGTATACCTCGGGCTTGAACAGGTCAAACCGTGGGCACACCTGGGCGATATTGCGCAGGTGATAAACGACCTTGCAAAAGCAAACGGCTACAGCGTTGTAAGAGAGATAGGCGGTCACGGGATAGGGCTGGAGTTCCACGAGGACCCGTGGGTAAGCTATGTTACAAGCAAGGGTACGGATATGCTGCTTGTGCCGGGAATGTGCTTCACGATAGAGCCTATGATAAATATGGGTACGTGCAGGATAAACACCGACAAAGAGGACGGCTGGACTGTCTACACTGCGGACGGCAAGCCCTCTGCTCAGTGGGAGATACAGGTAGTTGTAACCGAAACAGGGTATGAGGTGGTTTCGAAATGATATTTATACAAACTCCACGCTTTAAACTAAAAAAATTACTCATTCCTAATTTCTTAAGGGAAGATGTCACGCAGTGACAGAGGGGTAACTGAGAAGCAGTCTATATACAGATTCGGGTATAAGTTTTTTCGGAATTCGTAGGGTTCGTATAGTTCGTAGGGTTTTTTAAAACCCTTTTACATTTTTAATTTTCTATACACACTTATATAAAAACCCTACAAACCCTACAACCCTACAACCATATTATCTAATT
>CADBRK010000137.1 GCA_902797065.1 uncultured Ruminococcus sp. | reverse complement strand
TTCGACCAAAGGCTTCGCCTTTGACGGCTTGCGCTTGCACGCTGCGCCGCTCGCTGCTAAAAACGCTCCACCGGAGCCTTTTTTTAACGCAGCGACCCTCACGGGTTCGAATCCCTGTAAAAAAAGAGAGAGCCCGAAAACCGAACTCTCTTTGTTTTTTAAGCGTGCCAAAAGGGATTCGAACCCCCGACCTTTCGCTTAGGAGGCGAACGCTCTATCCTGCTGAGCTATTGGCACATCGTGTATATTGTATCATAAAACAGAACCGTTGTCAAGGAACAGATCCGCTTAAAAATTCTGCTGTCGGTTCAAAGCTGAGGCTGCATGGCACAAAGCTTTGAACCGATCTTTTTGTTTTTACAACATCTTTGGTTTAAATGGTGTGCTCCGTTCGTTGATGGTTATTCGCTTACTTTGACGAATACACAGCCGAGCGGCGGCACTTTGATTTCACGGTCTTCGATCTTCACATTCTCGTGCGTAGACAGCTCGATAACACCGTTGTCAAAACCTCCGGGTATCGGCGCGGAAGCCGCATTTTTGCCTGCGTTGAAAATACAGAACACCTTGCAGTGCTCGTCATAGCGAACATACGACATGACATTCTCTTTGCAGTATGTATCTTTGAATTCGCCGTCGTTGAAGCATGAGCATGAACGGCGGAATTTTGCAAGTCTCCTGTGCCAGTCTACAAGGTCTTTGTCCTCTTTGCCCCAGGGGTATGTCGAACGGTTGAACGGGTCTTTGTAGCCCTCTACGCCTGCCTCGTCGCCGTAGTATATGCACGGGAACCCGGGCAGCGTGAACATAAGTCCTGCCGCAAGACGCATAAGCTTCAAACCGAACTCCCTCTGTTCGTCGGTAAGCTTTGTGGAACTCTGGAAATTCCTGTCACGTCCGTTGAGCGGTTCGCCTGCAAGCAGTGTCAGCGTTCTCTCGGTATCGTGCGTCGTTACAAAGTTCATCAGGTTCCTGATTACCGGACGGGGATAATTCTCCATAATGCAGAGAATACCCTCCATAATATGGTAAGAGTCTACGCCCTTGAGATAACCGAGAATAGCGCCCCTGAACACGTAGTTCATTACCGTATCAAGCTGATCGCCCAGAAGGAACTTACGTCTTGAACCGTAGCTTTCCTTGTTGGAAGCGTCCTCCCAGACCTCGCCGATAACGATAGCGTCCTTGTCCTCTGCTTTGACAGCCTCTCTGAGTCTCTCGATGAATATATCGGGCAGCTCGTCTGCAACGTCAAGTCGCCAGCCGCTGTTGCCTGCCTTTATCCACTTGCGGATAATTCCGTTTTCTCCGTTTATGTACTCGTTGTAGCCCGGATCGTCTTCTCTCGTATTCGGGAGAGTGTCGAAGCCCCACCATGAGTTGTAGCCGTACGGCCAGTTGTTGAAGTCGTACCAGCTGAAATACGGCGATTCTTTTGAGTTGAATGCGCCGAGAGTCTTATATCTTCCCTGACGATTAAAATACTTGCTGTCGCTGCCTGTGTGCGAGAATACGCCGTCGTTTATGATATGTATGCCTCTCTTCTTTGCCTCTGCACAAAGAGTTTTGAAGTCTTCTTCCGTACCGAGCAGCGGATCAATATCCTCGTAGCTTGCGGTGTCGTATCTGTGGTTTGAGTATGCCTCGAAAATCGGGTTGAGATAAATACATGTTACTCCGAGGTCTTCGAGGTAATCAAGCTTCTGCATGATGCCTTTCAGATCGCCCTCGAAGAAGTCCGTATTAGTGATTACGCCGTCTTTGTTGGGACGCCACTCGGGCATCTCGTCCCAGTTTTTGTGATATTCTCTGTCTGATCTTCCCGCACGCTTGCTTTCGCCCGAAAAATAGAATCTGTCGGGAAAGATCTGATACATAACTCCGCCCGGCATCCAGTCCGGCGTTACAAAGCCTTTTTTGTAGCAGGTGAGCTGCCACGAATAAATGATGTTGTAGTCGATGCGCGCGTTGCTTCCGAAATCACGCACAAGGTATCTTATGCCGTCCGGTGTGTCCAGCTGGAAAGTGTACCAGTAAAGCCCGCGCTTGGTTGGTTTGAAATCACACTCCCAAATCTCGCTTTCGTCCGATGTACCGCCCCATAACATGGTGTAGTTGTCACGTTTGCTGTTTCTGCTTTCATCAATTACGATAAGATGCGCTTTGCTGCATTTGAGATAAAGAGGGACTTTGATCCTCAGATGAACCGAGGTTCCTTCTTCGACCGCTCCGAGAGGATCACGGTAGAAGGTGTTTCTTGAACAAAAAATCTGATCCATAAAAACTTCCCCTAACATACAGGTTTTCCTGCTTATATTTTATGCACAGCAGTGCATTGTTTTAAAAAAATCGATTCCAAATATTCTCAACATATATCATAATACGTTGAAAATTTATTGTCAAGACCTTAATTCAGGATACTAACCTGGAAAAGTATCAAATTATTTTGCCTTATTCTCATAAAGTTATTATTGGTATAATCATATAATAAATGCATTTATTATAGTGTGTTTTTTTTATATATATTGCAAAAATTCAATAAATATACGGTATTGATATAATGCACAAATTTTTAGCTTTCGATGATGTAATATTATCGCTGAAAAATTTACAAAAATGTTTCAAATTAGATTGAAATTCGTAGGAATATGTGTTATTCTATTAATCAGGGAATTTTTAAAAATATTATTCAATTTTCGATCAAGAATGCAGAGAGCGGAGGACTGCAGATATATGAGTAAAAACAAAACAAAACCAAAGAAGAGATCAAAGGATTCGGGTGCCGGTCTTATTGTTGCCCTTGTGCTGATACTCCTGCTTCTGGCAGGCTACGGTACGGCGGGTTATTATTTTTCTCAGCACTTTTTTCCTTCAACTACCTTTAACAATACCGACGTGTCGTTCCTGACGGTGAGCGAGGCGAAAGAGAAGATAACCGCAGGCAGCGACGAATATACTCTGACGCTTATCGAGAAGGACGGCGCCACCGAGATGATATACGGCAAAGACATAGGGCTTACGGCGCATATCTCCGATGATTTTGATGATCTGCTCAACATTCAGAACGGAATGTCGTGGATCATGTATCTGTTTGAAGATAAGAATTACATACTCAGCGACGGCTATATTACTTACACCTGCGACGACGAAAAGCTTGCGGGTGTGATCGACGGATTAAGCTGTGTTGATCCCGAGTTCCCGGTCAAGGCGAAAAATGCCGAGCTGGTACTTATGGACGGTGCGTTTAAGATAATACCCGAGGATACGGGCAATACCGCTCACCGTGACGAGCTTGAAAGCGAGGTAAGGATCGCCCTCGAGGCTCAGGAGGGAGAGCTTGATCTTGTCGAGAAGGAACTCTACGATAAGCCGGATATTTATTCCGATGACGAGGATCTGCTTGCGAGAAAGTCTGCGTGCGACGAGATCACGGGTATGCAGATACTTCTCGGCTTCGGCAAGAAGAAAGAGACTGCCGACGTTGAGAGAATAGCCGACTGGATCTATGTAAAGAAGCAGAACGACGGCAGTTATTCGCTTGAGGTCAACGAGGATAAACTCGGCGACTATGTGAAAACGGTTGCCGAAAAATACAATACATTCGATTCGCCGAAGCAGTTTACCACGACGGACGGGCAGCACCTCGAAATAACGCCGAGCTATTACGGCTGGATGCTTGACAACGAATATGCGGTGGAAGAGCTTAAAAAGATCGTGGCTGCAAAGAAGTCGGTAGACATTGACCTCACCGACAGGAGCGAGGAGAGCGACAAGTGGTGGATCAGAGTTGCCGCGCAGTATGACCCCGTGAACGAATACGGCTCGGATTATGCCGAGGTAAGCATAGCCGCTCAGCATATGTGGCTGTATAAAGAAGGAAAGCTTGTTTTTGAAAGCGATGTTGTAACGGGTCTGCCCGACGGTTACCACAATACGCCTACGGGTGCGTTCAGGATCATCTATATGCAGCAGAATGCAACGCTCAGAGGTCCCGGTTACGCTACGCCGGTAGCATACTGGATGGTATTTGCCGATGACGTAGGATTCCACGATGCAACATGGCAGCCGTATTTCGGCGGTCAGCTGTATCAGTGGAACGGTTCGCACGGATGTGTAAATATGCCGCTGGGCAACGCGGGAACACTCTACGAGCTTGTGTACCCCAATATGGCGGTGTTTGTATATTGATGATCGGTCGGCAAGCGCCGACGGGCATTACGCACACAAAATTTATTGAGAATCAAAAAAACAAAGCTTGCGTCTTGCTTTATATTATGCCGCGAGTTCTGCAGTAAGAATAATATTGAATTACGTACGCGAAATGTGAGCGGCGACTCGCCGCCGGGAAGCCCCGACAGGCAATTCGCACACAAGCTTTCTTTGTAATCAAGGAATTAAAGCCTGCGTCTTACTTTATGATGACTATTGCGTATAGTGCGTAAGATGCGTAAGGTTTTTATATAAGTGTGTATAGA
>CADBRK010000136.1 GCA_902797065.1 uncultured Ruminococcus sp. | reverse complement strand
GCGTACAGCTTATGTGCGTTTGGTGTTGTCATCTTGGTTGACGTTGTAACCTGTGTACCGCCTGTCGATGATGTGTACCAACCCGCAAAGGTATAACCCGTTCTTGTGGGGTTGGACGGAAAAGCATAATTGCTGTCAAAGGTCAGAGATTTAGTCGAAGATGAGGGAGTACCGCCGTTGCCGTCAAATGTTACGGTGTAAGAATTTGCCGTCCAATGGGCATAGAGCGTCTGCGCCGCTGTTATATTGACCTTCGTTGTACTTTTTATTTGTGTACCGCCGGTTTTTGATGTGTACCAGCCGTTAAATGTATATCCTGTGGCAGTCGGCGAGGGCAAATCTCCGTATGTGCCGTCGTATGTTACGGTTTTGCTTGTCGGGCTCAGATTATTGACTGTGGTGCTCCCGCTGAAATTACTGTTAAAGGTAACAGTATATGTGTTTCCTGTTGAACTATACTTTGCAGTATAAGTTACATTTCCAGTTACTGGCACTATTTCTTTATCCCAACCGTCAAAAGTATAAGTATACTGTGAAGTCTTAGCTCTTGTTGGTGTTACTCCGTCATATGTCGGAGTTATTCCGCATTCGACGTTGCTATCTGTTTCAAGGATAGTGCCGTCATAGTTTTTCCATGTTACCGTAGAATATAGACTATCAGCAAAATGCAGCGAAGCATTTGTGAGCTTTTCGTTTCCGTCACTTTCTAAGGAAATACTATTCCATTGACTCTGTGTTCCAATATAATAAACATCTTGTAAGTTTGAGCATCCGGAGAATGCATGGTCTATAATTTTTGTAACACTTTTCGGTATTATGATTTTTGTTAAGCTTGAGCAATTACGGAACGCATAGTTATCAAGAACTGTAACACTATTCGGTATAATTATACTCGTAAGCTTTGAACGCTCAAACCCTTCAAACCCGATAGTTGTTACCGTACTCGGTATTGACACGGAAGTCTTTGCTTCCGGACAAAAAATAAGCTTGGTTTTATTCTTGTTATAAAGAACTCCTTCTACAGACGAAAAATTTGAATTTCCGGAATCTACATTTATATTTTTTAAATCGGAACTGTAATAAAAAGCGTCGTCACCGATACTTGTAACACTATCCGGTATTATAACACTTGTTACTTCCGAGTATTTAAATGTATTGTTTTTTATTGCTGTAACTCTCTTGCCGTTGATTGTATCCGGTATCAAAGCCGTGGATTTACTTCCCACATATTTTGAAATAGCAATCGTTCCATCACTCAGCGAGGAGTATTCAAATTCCGCAGGGTCTCCAAAGTGTATGTCTGCGTCTGTCAGGTAAGAGTTACTATCACCTATTGATATGCTGTTCCAATCCTCGGATGACCCTAAATAATAAACATCCGTAAGGCTGCTACACCCGGAAAAAGCATTGTTGCCGATAGTTGTAACACTTGTAGGTATAGTTATGCTTGTCAATTTTGAACATGTACGAAATGCATAGTTATCAAAGCTTGTAACGCTATTAGGTATAGTTATGCTAGTAATACTTGACCGTTCGAAACCCTCATAACCAATAGACGTCACAGTATTTGGAATCGTCACCGAAGTCTTTGCTTCAGGGCAGAAAACAAGCTTTGTTTTATTTTTGTTATAAAGAACTCCGTCAACAGAGGTATATGCAGAATTTCCGGAATTTACATTAATATTTGTCAAGTCCTCGCAATAATAAAATGCATCATCACCAATACTTGTTACACTGCTTGGTACGGTAATGCTTGTTATTCCACTTTTTTTAAATGAATTGCTTTTAATAGCCGTAACGCTCTTGCCATCTATTGTATTTGGTATTGTAACCATGGAATCGCTGCCATTATAATCTGTAATAGCTACAGTACCATCACTCTGTGTAGAGTATGAGAATTCCGGACCCCATACTGCATATAAAGTTTTATCTTCATTTTTAGTATAAGAGCCGGAAGCCGAATAAGCTGCACTTGTTGCACTACTGCTTTCTGCCCATCCAAGAAAAACATATCCTGTTCGCGTTGGTTTTGTACTGCTTAAATAGAGTGTTGTACCATGTGTTTTTGTTTGGTAACTCGGCGCACCGCTTCCGCCATTAGCATTGTAATAAACTTTATACTTTGTAGTCAAAGACGCTTTGTTTGATGTAATTGAATTACCATAGTTGGAAATTATACAGTAGTATTTACTGCCGCTTTTTGAAGCATTAGCCGTCACCTCACAATATTGCGAGGTTTCACCACTCAATAAGTAACTATTACCCGATGTATCCTCTCTGTACCATTGATACGAAAGATGCGTACCGGTTGCCACAAGGCCAAATTCTGCTGTTTGTCCATTGTAAATTGAAAAGCTGGAGGGTTGCTCAGTTATCGAAGGAACAGTATCGTACAATTCCCAAGAAACATTACAGGTATTTGAAATATCTCCGGATATTTCTACTTTTCCTCTTTGAGTTCCGGTTGGATTATTGGGATCATTATACAATACGCCTATATAGTTTTCGGTACAATTTGAGTATTCATAAGAATGTCTTAATGAACCATCACCATTGTAGATATACAAAGATGCTTTATAGTTATTCCAACCATACCATGCCGGATCCAATTTATTGCCATTTGTGTCTTCAATTCGATATTTCAGATATACCCAATCAAATATTCTCACTGTTGAAGGAACATTACCATTTTCATCTTCAATCCATACGTGTAACTGCCAAGTAATGGATTCTCCTGACAGATAAGGAGTTTTTTCATTTTTGGCAATTGGTTTAGGATTTGTAATTGTAATTGGTGAGTAAGATTCATAAAGAATATTTGAATCTGATTCGTTCTTATATTCAGATTCGGGATATACTTCAGCACAATCAGCAAAAACCGAATCAGAATAATATAAATCACTGTTCTCCTCACTAATAACAGAAGTATTATCTTCATTAGTTACATTTGGAATATCATCGATAATTGCATTGTTTTCAGTTGTCGACTTTGATGTCTGTTGCTCCACCTCGGCCGCCTGCACGGGCAATATGCATGTCGTGCAAATCATTATTATACTTAATAATATCGATAGCGTTTTTTTACCTTTCATGGAAATACCTCCTGCTTTTATAATAACCCACCGAAAAATTTTTCTATATTTTTAATTTTTTTAATTATATAACAAATATTAAAAATAGTCTATATATTTTTACAATATCATTATCTTTTTTACGGCAACAGACCCGGCAACATATTATGTTCTGTTTATGCTCTGCATACTCTTGATTAACCTATAAAAATACGCTATAATTCAAATATAGACAAAAGGAGATGATCTTATGCACCCTGCTCTTGCAGCTGCTGTAATAATACTTCTGCTCATGAACCTAGCGGCGGCGGTATTTCTTTATATCAAACTTGCCAAACCGAACACGGACGACGAGCTGCTCAAAAGGATCGAGAAAAACGATTTGCACCAGAAAGAAATATACAAGCGGCTTACAGGTCAGCAGACAGACCTGCGCCGTGAACTGAACGATCAGGACAGACATCAGCGTCAGGAGATAAACTCCGCCGTTCAGAACAGCTTCTCCGCACTCGGGCAGATACTCTCGGAGAACCTCTCAAATACCACAAATGCGCAGTCCGATCGGCTCAACGCTATGGAAGAAAGGCTCAAAACCTTTTCTCTCGAAAACGAACAGAAGCTTTCTTCGATCAGAGAAACCATCGAACAGCGGCTCGACCATATTCGGAACGACAACAACATCAAGCTTGACGAAATGCGCTCAATAGTCACGGAAAAGCTCAATCATACTATCGACAAGCGCATGACGGAATCGTTTAAGCTTGTGAACGACCGGCTCGAACAGGTATACAAAGGGCTGGGCGAAATGCAGACTCTCGCCTCGGGTGTGGGCGACCTGAAAAAAGTCCTCTCAAACGTGAAGACAAGGGGTATTCTCGGGGAAGTCCAGCTCGGCGCAATTCTTCGTGAGATTCTCAGCCCCGAACAGTACGCCGAGAATGCGGCGGTAAAACCCGGCTCACGCAACGTAGTTGAATTTGCGGTCAAACTTCCCTCTCAGGACGGGGAAACAATATTCCTGCCCATCGACTCGAAATTCCCCGGAGATTCGTATCTTGCTCTGAAAAACGCATACGAACAAGGCGACGCTCAGTCTATAGACGCCGCCGCAAAGAATCTGATACGCACGATAAAAGGCGAGGCAAAAGATATTCGGGAGAAGTACATCGCTCCGCCCTATACAACCGACTTTGCCGTTATGTTCCTGCCGTTTGAAGGGCTGTACGCCGAAGCGGTGAACAGAGGTCTTATCGAAACTCTTGCCCGTGAGTACAAAGTATGCATAGCAGGGCCGAGCACAATGGGCGCACTGCTGAACAGCCTTCAGATGGGGCTGCGTACATTCGCCGTACAGCAGAGAAGCGCCGAGGTCTGGCGGCTGCTTGAAGACGTATCCGCAGAGTTCGATAATTTCGCAAAGGCTCTCGCTCAGACTCAGGATAGAATTCGTCTGGCAGACAATGAGCTTGAAAAGCTTGTCGGGGTACGCACAAGACAAATGCAGAAAAAACTTTCGCAGATCTCACAGTATAATTCATAGAAAAAAGGCGCCGTGTATCATTCCGATACATCGACGCCTGCTTTTTTGAGTCCTTCTATATATTCTTTTGTACTGTCGTCTATGATCTCTCCCGGTATCACTATCGGTACTCCCGGGGGATACGCATAAATATACTTTTTGCAGATCATACTTGCGGGTGTTGTGCTGTCGGCTTTTTTCGGTCTCGGGATCGCCGCGCCGAAACACGTGTTGTCACGATATTCGAGCGACTTGTCAGTTTCAAGCAGCGCATTCGCCAGACGGTCAAAGCCCTCTGCGCTGTCACAAACGGACGTCATTGCAACGGCATAGTACGGGTATGCCATTTCAAGTTCGATACGGTACTTCTCTCTGAACAGCTCCATAAGCCGTACTCCGCTTATGTTCGTGTGTAATGTAGAGATAACTATCTTTCCCTTATCGAATCCGAAAAAACCGTGCAATTGTTTTGTATCGTTCCCGTGACACAGCACCCGGAGATTTCTCAGTGCTTTCATCTTCCCGCCGAATGCTTCAAGATGTTTGCAGTACTCTTCAAATGCGGTACTCCCGTCTTTAAGAAAATCAAAGCAGCTGTCCATCGACGCCATCAGAACATATGACGGGCTGCTTGTCTCAAATACCGAAAGATAGTTCTCAAACCTTTCGTGATCGACAAGTCCGCCCTGCAGATTTGCGACGGCTGTCTGAGTAAGCGACAGCAGAGTCTTATGCAGACTCGATATTACTATGTCCGCGCCGCACATAACAGGCTCGCCCTCACGGCTTGATCTGCAAAACCGCTGATGAGCGCCGTGCGCATTATCCACGATAAGCGGAATGTTCCGGCTGTGCGTGATCTCTGCGATAGCTTTTATGTCGCTTATTACTCCCTCGTATGTCGGAGATGTGATAACAACTGCCTTTGAGTCGGGATACATATTCAAAGCTTCCTCAACGCTTTCGGGTTCTACATGCATGCAAACGCCGCTGTGAATATCCTGTTCGGGATAGATAAAATGAATGTCAAGAGCATTGATACCGCATGCATTATAAACCGACTTGTGGCAGTTCCTTGCTATTATGATCTCGTCGCCGTGATCCGCCGCAGACGATACT
>CADBRK010000135.1 GCA_902797065.1 uncultured Ruminococcus sp. | reverse complement strand
GCCGGGTTATTGCAAAAATGTCTGAATTGGTCTAATTTAGGCCATATAGCTTGTTAGAGTAACTCCCATGGTGTTTGATGCCATGGGAGTTTAGTATTTTTATGACGCTGGGGGATTGAGGGGTTACGTTTATCCCCCAAAAAAAGAACCATATCGAAAGAATTATCTTCATTAAATCCATAATCCAAAAATACATCTGTCATCTTGATCAACATGATAAGCTTTTCGGTATCAATATTTCCTGTCTCAATTTCTCGTTTCAGCGGGCAAAAATAGCTTTTTACAGCCTCCTGCTCTTCTTTAGAAATAATATATTTAGTGGTTTTCATTTTTTCATAAACTTCAAATGTTATCTGCTTGTTTCTGTTATCTGCTTCAATATTGTTCATAGTTGCCCCCTTCAGTAGTCGTCCTCTTCCTCGTCCTCTTCCTCATGCATCAGCTTTTCATAGAGATTCAATTCTTTCTTCCTGCGAAATTTATCTACCACCTTTACAAACAGTGACGTTTCATCGGCAGAACCCTCATTAAAAAGATCTGTCGATATTATTTTTCCGGTTCCCTTTGTAAAATGAGCAACGGGATACATCAAAATCGCTTTCAACATAATCGGCAGCGATTTTTGTGCAACTTCATACCTGACGTCTATATTATGAGACAGCTGCAGCTGCGTTTTAAGCTCGTCACCGGTGAGCGGTATATTACGTCTGTAAAAATTCAGTTGGAAAACATCCGGTTTTTGACTATCCTTTTTCAGAATAATCATGCCATGACACGGAAGCTCCTTATATATGGCTTCGATATCACTCTCGGATGCTACGTCTGCAGCAAAAGTCTGTACCGCGTATAATAATAAAGCGTGGTATAGAATTGGCAGCAAATTCTGTCCGAACCTGTCTATCTCGTAACCGAAATATATTCTGTGTTTAGAGGCCCGCTTAAAATTTCGTGAACACATTCTCAATAAATAGCTTCTTATAATATAAGAAACGATATCCTTAATCTGCTCTTTTTCATTGCTGTCAAGTTGTCTCAAATCTATGCATATATGATCGGTTTCGACCGAAACTCGTTTCCAGACCTGCATTCTGCTGCTGTCAACGTTAGCATCACTCACGTCGATATCACCTCTTGTTCACTCCGCTGTACAAAATCAGAATTCATCGTCTTCTTCCTCCGAAAGCAATTATTCAAACATTTTCAGATCATATTCCAAGCTCTCATTCTTTTTCTGCTCATGTTGTTATAGCCTTTCACTCAGTACCGACTGTTTTTTTATGAAATGCGATCCAACTGTCATGATCATCCAAATCAAAAGGCTCACCGAGTGTTATAAGCGCCTTCAGCAATGCCACAGACCGAGCCTGCGAGTTTATCGACTTATTCGGGTTGAACTCTATATCGGTAAACCATACATTTTGGTCTAAAGTTTCTCTCAGCTGCCCGACAGTAAATGTACTCAGCGCACTCTTGACATAAATATAGTCGTAGAATGCCGTTTTAGGCTCTAAATCCCACCTTTGCGACCCGTATTCAAACGCTGTAAGCTTTCCCGAAGTTTTCAGACGCTCGTCGCGCTTTGCCTCCTTCGGAGAGACATCAAGGAGATCGCGATAGGGACCGCCTTTCTCAAAAACTTTACTTGACTGGAATACGCATTCAAGCAGAACGCCGTCAAGCCTGAGATTAAACGCACTGAGCGAACGTCCCATTTCGTCAAGCGACTTTGTTGATATTTCGAGTGCATTTTCTCCGCGCTTCTTCATTATTGCATTTTGAAGAGCGGCAATGTTTTTCTGCTTCTGTGAAACCGCAAAACCGCCGTTCCATTCGAAATCGAATTCACTTCTGATAACGTGTCCTCTGTAAATTGTCCATGCAGGTCTTGTTGCCATATTAACTCACCTCTCCTAAAACAAATCAAATACAATTGACAGCTTATCCGTACAAAAGCGGATTATCTCGCTGATCATACAAAATATAGTCAAGCTCTTCCCATTCACTCTGAGGAGTTTCAAACGGGTCTCCGCAGATTTCCGCATTCTTGGGGAATTTGATACTGCCTCGATGCAGCCTCCAACAGTTGCGAAAGGCGCCTTTCCCGATTTTCTTTACACTTGACGGAATATTGATCACGCTGAGTGATGCACATCTGTCAAAGGCAAAATCACCTATTTCTTGAAGCCCTTCCGGGAGAGTGATTTTTTCTAAATAAATAAATTGGTGAAAAGCACTGTTTCCTATGGATCGGATTCCTGCCGGGACGGTAAACTCCTTCTCATAAGGATCCTCCCAAAGTCCCGAAAGCGAACAAAAACAATCTCCTTTTAGACGAAAAGCGATTCTCGGATTATAGTTCATTCTTTTATTCAGATTATAGATATAGTGCTGTTTCAGCATGTAGGGAAAATAGTAGTCAAGATGCAATGTTGCTCCCGAATGTCCGCCTCCCTTAACGGTTGTAACATTCAGATATCCTAACAGTTTGTATCCATACCAATGATCTTCAATATACTTATCGTGATCTCCTTCTATACAGCAAATTCCTCCGCTGCCTATGTTAATGTCATCAAATATGGACGCCGTTTTTGTTAACTGCGATAAATCTCCCTCGTATCCGAGTTTAGGCAGAATTATATCCGGCTGCAAACAGGGGCTTACAAGTATAACAGGCTTCTCAAGCTTTATTGCAAGAGCAAGCGCGAAAAAGCCGCCGAAACCTGTTCCTACAAGTGACTCGATTTTTTCTGATATACATAAATCGGTCAATCTCCGCAAAATCTCCTCCGGCTTTTCATTGTCATAATCTATTTCCGGTGATATGACCGGTTCCTCCAGATCGAAGATGACATTATATGCTGCGTTGTGAGGTGTTCCTTTGTATCCGTGTATGTTGAGTATGTTCATAATAAATTCCTCCGTAGTCAGTAAATCAACGTTCGGCGATCATAATTATCGGTGCAAGATAAATTCGTTTGCGGTCTGTATCATAGCTTGCAGTTCCCAATATGTCTATTGTCATAAACTCGGGACAATTCATCAGGCCTACCGGTATCTTTTCGCCGTGCTCGTCCTCTTGGATAAGCTTATCGATCTGTATCAAAAAAAAAACTATAGGCAAATTATCGTAATAATACTCATAGCTTATGCAGCGGCGCATGGAATAGATGTCGAAATAGGGATTGCTTCCCATAGATGCATTTTCAAGCTTGACCGAAACAAACTGCTTTGAATTTTTTTGAAAACATTCCCTGTACGGCAGACTTAGGTGATTTGTACAGAAGATTTTTCTCTGTAAGAAACGATTCTATTCTGCGCTTTGATTCCAAACAATGCTTAGAATTTCAAACGTCAACTAACTCCGATATACTATCAGATCCCTCAATTTGATTCAGACGATTAACAATATACTTTTCACTTGCACAATAATAAAACACAATCTCCTCCAACTTTTGTCTATTCTTCTATCATGACTGCTATTACTGCATTTCATCAGGAAACACATCAAATTTTCTTCTATGTAACTTATTGATATGGTCTTTAATCAACTATTTAATATCCAAGAACACTCGGGATATTTCTTTTTTCAGATATCAGGTTACAAGTCAAATCATGGTCAATAAGAGACTGTGTAAAGTCTCTGTGATATAGTTTTTTGTGGTCAATAATATGTAGGAGATCAAAACTATTTTCCATTCCGTCATCTTTAAATTACAATAAACGTTTTATAATAGTAATCTTTTATTATATCATACATTCTTTTCTTTGTCAAGATGAATTTTTTTGAGAAAAAGCTGCGGTATTGACACCGCAGCCTTCCTCAAAAATATATTAACAGGAGCTATTATTATTTTAAATATGTTCCGTCCGTACCGATCTTACCGGAGGGTGCGCCTGCATTCTGAAGAACATAGACTCTCATGTTGCCCTGTCCTATTGACTCCGAAACAAGAGTTCCGTTTGTTACCGTAACGGGTGTACCTGTTACAACTTCAACATAGTTACCGTTCTCAACGCCTGTGAATGCTGCGCCGCCGGAGAGTGCCACAAGGCAATAGCTGTCAACAGAGTTATCTGTATATCTGCGCTTGTATGCCATATTGCCGTCACAGCCGTCGGTTGAATACTGACCCTTCTGAAGAGCGGGTATTGCGCGCCTGATCTGATTAAGTCTCTGAATATGCTTTGCAAGCGGGTAGCTTAATGTTTCCGAAACCTTGCCGCTTGCGGTATAATCGCTGAAATTGCTTGCCGATACGTTACCCTCAAGGTAATCGCCGAAATATGCACGGCCTGTCTGCGAGAGCGGCATAGTAGGACCTTTATCTATCAGCTCGCCTGCCATAAACTCAACTTCGCTGCCGTAATAAATACACGGAATACCACGGAATGTAAAGATAAGGTTCAGGTTCTCTGCCCATGCTTGTGTGCCGCCGTTATATCTGAGGTCTTCGTTTGTGTCTTCCGGACCGTAGTCATGTGAATCGACATACGTTACAACCCATGTGGAATCGTTGATATACTGATCTTCGGCAAGCGCAATATTATACGCAGAATTTGCATTGCCGAAGTTCCTGTGCATTGCAAAGTCAATGACACCCGTACCGTTCCATGCGCTGTAATCGGGAGTATGGTAAGCGTTGCCGTTCAGAAATGCGTTTGTGCTTGTCGGGTTTGTATAATCGCCTCTGTGCGCGTCGTAATGGTCAATAGATGTCTTTATATTTGCCGTCGGGTCTGATGTGTTCCAGTTGCCGATCCACTCGCTTTCGGTTTCTTTCCATGTAAAGAACGGCGGTGAGCTTGACGGTATATTGTGGTTCCAAACTTCGCGAACTCTTGAGCATACCTCGCCGAAGATAAAGAAATTATCAATATCATCAAAAGCGGGGAAATATGCGCTGTTAAGCGTCCAGCGGTTGATATGCTTTTCTGTATCGAGACGGAAGCTGTCAACGCCCATCTCGGCATAGTCGTGATATACCTTTGTGATATACTCGGCAACAACTGGGTTTTCGGTATTTATATCTACGCAGTCATCAGCCATTGAGCCTTGCTGCTCAATAGAGGATTCGTAGCCCATCCCCTGCTCTCTGTGATAGTAATTATCAGGGTCGTGAGTCGTACCGTCGAGATTTTTGAGGATATTCAATCTTGCGAGATACTGCGGATAAGGTTCAAGGTCAAAGTAGTTCGGATAGGTTTTGTCAAAATCACAATCCTTAATTATCTTCATGCAATCTGCGCTTCCGAGATTTGAATAATCCTTTGTAAACATCTCGCCAAGCGTTTTCTCACCGAAGTTGCCGGTGTGATTCCATACAACGTCCTGGATGATCTTCATGTCTTTTGCGTGAGCTGCGTCGATGAGATCCTGGAATGTTGCTCCGCTGCTCTCATATCGAGGATCAACCTTAGCAAAGTCAAAAGCATGGTAGCCGTGATAATCGTAGCCGCTTGCATTCTCTACAACAGGGGTGATCCAGACAGCACTGAATCCGAGCGCCTTGATATAATCAAGCTTGTCGATAAGTCCTTTGAAATCGCCTCTCCACGCAGGGTCACTGTCGGGATTGTTAGCCTTTCCGTCCTCCCAGCAATGTACGTTATTACTCGGATCGCCGTCATAGAAACGTGTGGTCATTACAAAATAGATCGAATCCTCACGCATATCTCCTCTGTCTGTATCGGGCTTCGGAGTAGTCTTTTCGGGGTTGGTCTTAGACCACTTGCCGTCTTTGTACCAATACTCGCCTGCGGCTGTCTGTGTCATTTCTGCCGACTGCTGACCGTTTATGATAAACATAAAATTGATCTTCGTAATATCGGGGAATTCCATAGTGTACCAATCCGTACCCTGAGATGAATCCGCAGTCATAGACTTACCGGGATACTCGATCTCCAGATTAGTCGGAAGCGAGTTCCAGTAATACATAGTAGGCGCATTGCCCGAGCTGTCCTTGTAGTGAATTACTATCCCGTTTGCCGCGGCGGACTCTTTCGCTGCTTCCGCTGCGTCGGCGGTTATAGTGTTAATGTTTGATACGGCAAT
>CADBRK010000134.1 GCA_902797065.1 uncultured Ruminococcus sp. | reverse complement strand
GCTGCTCGTCTCCGATGTCGAAGACTTAGAAGATGTCGTCTTTGACGTATCGGTACTCTTGCTGCTCGTCTCCGATGTTGTCGACTCGGAAGATGTTGTCTTTGACGTATCGGTACTTGCGCTGCTCGTCTCCGATGTCGTTGACTCGGAAGATGTTGTTTTTGACGTATCGGTACTCTTGCTGCTCGTCTCCGATGTCGTTGACTCGGAAGATGTTGTCTTTGACGATTCGCTGTTCTTGCTGCTCGTTTCCGATGTCGAAGACTTAGAAGATGTCGTCTTTGACGTATCGGTACTCTTGCTGCTCGTCTCGGAGCTTGACGAAGAAGAATTTGTCGATTCGGTTTTCTCGCCGCTGCAGTGTACGGTTATATTATCCGTATTGGTCATCAGACCGTCTTCGGTGCTGTTCTTGATAAGATTTTCCCATTCTTCTTGAGTACCGCCGTAGTAGATGTCGGTTAATCTCGAACAGTAAGCAAAAGCATCATAACTTATGAACTCTACGCTTTTTGGTATCTCTATGCTTTCAAGGCTCATGCAGGCGGCAAAAGCATTTGCTTCAATGCTTGTTACACCCTCGGGTATCTTTACGGTTTTGAGATCATAGCACATACATAAAGAACTGCCGCCTATTATCTTCGCATTGTCAGATATATTTACCGACGTTTTTCCGCCCGGGCAGCGTATCAGGACAGTAAGCTTTTTGTCATATACTGCGCCGTCGTAAGCGGCATAGTTTTTATTCTTTGAATCTATTTTGATCTCCGTAAGCCAAGAATAATACGCAAACTTATCGGGGTCTATATATGTCATGCTTTCGGGGATCTCTACGGAAGTTTTTCCCAGGGGGCATATCACCAATTCCGTCTTGTCTTTATTGAACAATGCGCCGTCATAAGTTGAATAAACTTCGTTTTCGGAAGAAACTATGATCTCCTCCAGAGCGATACATCCGTCGAATGCGTTTTCGTGAACGGATGTCACAGAGTCGGGTAATTCGATTTTTTTCAGGCTCGTGCAAGCTTGAAATTCATACGCTGCAATCCCGGCAATACCCTCGGGTATCTTCATTTCAGTAATATTCACACAGCCTGTAAGCGCACCTTCACGGAAACTCGTCACGCTTTCGGGTATTTCTACGGAAGCAATTCCACCCGGGCAGCATATAAGTTCGTTCACGTCTTTATTGTACAGAACACCGTCTATCGAAGCGAAGTTATTATTCTTCCGGTCGACTTTGATCTCCGTAAGATTTGAACAGCCAATAAAAGGCGACTGTCCTATCGTTTTGACCTTTTCGGGCAGAGAAATGCTTCTAAGCTCCGCACATAAAGAAAATCCATAATCCCCTATCCCCGTTACGCTGTCGGGTATCTCCACGGAAGATTTTTTGCAGGGGCAGCAGATAAGCGTATTTATATCCTTATCGTACAGAATACCGTCAACCGAACTGTAGTATTCATTGTCCGAACCGACATTTATCTCTTTAAGACCCGTACATTCGCTGAACACAGATCCGCTTATCTCTTCTACACTGTCGGGTATATTTATGCTTTCCAGACTTTCACAGCCGGTAAATGCACCGTCTCCGATGGTTTCAAGTTCTTCGGGCAATTCAATCTCCTTCAGGCTTTTGCATCCACTGAATGCGACGCCGCCTATTTCGGTCACCTTATCGGGTATTTTGATACTTTCCAGACTTTCACAGTCATAGAATGCGGCTTCGCAGATCTCCGTCAGCTTCTCGGGCAGCTCGATACTTTTGAGAGCTCTGCAATCACCGAACGGATACTCGCCGAGGTTGGTCACACTCTTGGGTATTTTTGCCGATACTTTTCCGCGCGGAAAAAATTCCAGAGCCGTTACATCTTTATTATACAAAACGCCGTCTTCGGAACTATATTTCTTGTTTTTTGATTCGACATTGATCTCCGTAAGGCCGTCGCACGAAAGAAAACAATCGTCTTCGATCTCGACTACACTTTCGGAGAGATAAACCTTCTCAAGGTTATCGCAATCGTCAAATGCGTAACTCTCGATACGTGTCACACCGTTGGGTACAGACACGCTCGTTATCTTCTCATTGGCTTGAAAAGCTTCTCCCGCTATGCACGTGACTTTTTTGCCGTCAATTTCACCCGGGATAGTCACCTTTGAGTCGGTGCCGGTGTATTTTACGATAGTCACCGTTTTGTTTCCGTTATCCTCGTACCTATAATCCCCGCTTGTCTTATACGACGGATCATCGCTGTCTGTATCGGCGATCGCAGGCATTACAAATGCAGAGAAGACCATTATTGCCGAAAGCAAAAGTATACCTATAATTTTAGATGTTTTCTTCATTTATTTCACTCCGTTTGTCTGTATTTAATATTATTATATTCCCTTAAAAGACATAAATCAAATCATTATTCTTTATAATAATACTACAGAATAATTGTATATTATTTACAAAACACTATTATTCGACATTTTTAAGGCGAAAAATTCTTGTCACGCTTTCGTCGAGGCGTTCCTCGGTTATCTCTCCGCTTTTCACTGCGTCTATAATACCGTTATACGCTTCGTAGAAATTCTGAGGAGTCAGCAGTATGTCGCACCCTGCATTAAATGCCATAACTGCCGCGTCTCCCGAAGAATACTGCTCCGTCACGGCGCCCATTGCAAGCGAGTCGCATACCACAACACCGTCAAAACCCAGTTCATCGCGCAGCTTTCCTGTTATCATCTCATACGACATCGAACAAGGCAGACCGTCGTCCGTTACGTTGGGCAGCGTAATATGCGCCGTCATAACCGCATCTGTAACGTCAAGGTTCTCGGCAAACGGAATAATCTCCGCCGCTTCAAGCTCTTCCCACGTTTTTTCTACCGATACATACCCCGAATGCGTATCCTCAGTAGTGTCACCGTGCCCCGGGAAATGCTTCAGCGTACTCTTTACGCCGTGACCGTGCAGACCGTCAATAAACGCGCGTGCCATCTTTGACGACAATTCCGCGTCCGAACCGAAAGAACGGCTGCCTATCACTATGTTGTCGGGATTGGTATTCAAGTCGGCTACGGGCGCAAGGTCCCACTTTATTCCGTACTCCGAGAGGTATTCGCCGATCGTATCGCCTGCAAAAAATGCGTTTTGGGTATCTCCCGTCAAGCCGATATTTTCCATAGTGTCAATATAGGGCAGATCGAAATTCTCGTTCCCCGAGATCCTTGTAACGATACCGCCCTCTTCGTCGACGGCAATAAGCGTGTTGAGAGTACCTATATTAACAAGGTCATGTGTAAAGGACATCAGTTGTGACGGGTCTTTTATATTCTTTGCGAAAAGCACAAAGCCGCCCACGGGGTACTGCGAATACATCTTCCTGATATTATCGGAAACATACGTCGCACCCTCGCCTTCCTCGCCCGAAATGCTTTCGTCGTTTACATAGCTGTCGTCTATCAGCTGCTCGGGACGTATAAAAAACAGCTGCGCCGCCTTTTCTTCGGCAGTCATGGACGCAAGTATTTCGGAATAGGCGTCGTCATGGAAATCGGGGCTGCCGCTTTCTTCGCCGTTTTCATTATCTGTCATGTGAAAAAGTATCTCGTCTGTGCCGCTGTCCGTGACGGGCGTTTCCGGGGTTCGCTGCGAACACGCGCATAGAACCAGAGATATTAATGCAGCCGAGACGGCAAGTTTATTAGTCAATTGATTCATAATTATTCACTTCCGTTTTTTTTCTTATTATACCATACTTGCCGCCGACAAACAACCTGCATGCAAAAAAAGCAGCCGGAAACACCTCTCCGACTGCTGTTTTCTCATATTGAAGTCACTCTGATTTTGTCGAACGCTATACCCGTCTGCCCGATCACAATGTCTTTGATGGCGATCAGCATATCGCTTTTCAGCTCCTGCCCCGTTACAACGATACTGCACTCGTCGTTTTGTATGAACGCAACGCAGTCATCAAAGCCCTTTGCGATGATGAGATTCTCGACATTCGACTGCTGCTGTATAATATCGGTCATTTTGTTGAGATGTTCCACCGCCTCTTTCCTGCCTTTTCCGTTGACATCGGCGGATTCTATCACCTCTTTTGCAAGCTCGATCAGATCGTCCTGTATCTGCTTTCGCTCAAGCCTTACCTTCGCAAAATAATTCTCCTCATCTGTCGGCATAGCGGAGGAAGTATCGCTATCCGATGATACTCTCTCGCTTTTTGACGATTCTTCCCGGTGCGAGGCGGTATCTGCCGTTGCGATCTCTGCATTAACGTAATGCGCCACGCCGAGATCGTCGTCTGCGTTTGCGTCACGGCTGTTTCTGCCCGGGTCAAACTGCCAGTTCAGATAAACGGCAGTACCCATAGCTGCAACCAATGCGGATAAAACCAGTTCTTTCTTACCGAAACTCATATTATTCCTCCAGAAATAGCATTTATTTTAAAGTGTTTATCAGTTAGTTACAACCACCTTTCCGCCCGAGATATTCAGAACCCCCGATACGGCCTGGGTGATCTTTTCTTTTACTACGCTGTTGCCGCCACCGTCGCACACGACAAGCACGCCTCTGATCTTGGGCATGATCTGCTTCTGTAACACGGCGTCCTCGCTGCCGTCTTTACGCTTTACGGTGACATACTTGTTTTCTTCCCTGTACTCCCCGTCGCCGGTTTCGCCGTCATCGGACGAAGAATGGCTGTTCTTCTCTTCGGTTTTTTTCTCGACGACATATACATCCTCGGTAGTAGTTTCCATAGTGATAAGAATACTCACCTCGCCTGCGCCGTCAATGCGTGAGATGATCGCAGCAAGCTCCTGCTCGAGTTTTTTTCTGTACTCGTCTGCGGCATCCGGAACTGCTGCTTCCGTCTCCGCTTCGGTTTTGCCGCTGCGGTTATCGGTAAAAAAGCCCGACGCCAGGATCAGCGCTATCCCCAGAAATCCGATCAGAAGAATTACTCTGCTTTTCTTCTCACGCCATAAACGGCTGATCTTTTTTAGCAATCCGCTGTTCATACTTACTCCTTTTCTTTTTTTGTACTCTCACCTTATCACTATATCTGCGTCAATTCCCGTATCTTTGAGAATACTGCCGTATATTTCATCTATCCTGTTCTTGTATTCCTCACTCAGCGTTATCCTCACCTTGTCTAAATATATGCTGCCCTCGCTGTCAATATCCGTATATACTTCGATCCTGCGTGGGGTGATCTGCTTCTTCTCAAGATACGAGTTGATTATCAGCTGTACTTTTTCGCCGAAAGTCTCTTGCGTTGTGCGGGAAAGCCAGTCCGTGCGGATATTTTCCTCGGGCAGGGAGTATTCTATCGTACTAATGTTTTCTATCGGCGACAAAAAACAGCTTATCACGATCAGCCCCATGACAAAATACACCGCCACGCGTACATTCCCCTCGGGCAGAAGCTTTTCGGCAATACCGAGCGCAGCCGCACAGATACAAAGTCCGGCAGTCCAGAGTTCTATGTTTTCCACTTACCCACCCACTATAATAATAATTGCCGTACTGATAATATATACCGCCATTGTCGAAAGCAGTATCGAACATATCACGGATATTACCGACGATACCGAGCTTAACAGACACGACAGTTTATTTATGCCGAAAATATCGCTCACGGCTTTGCTTAACAACAGTATGAGTCCCCACACTAGACATTTTGCAACGGCAGGCAGGAACATCGCAAATATTGCGATCATTGCTATAACGCCGACTCCCGATTTCAGCACGCCGGTGCAGCTTACTACGGTCTGATATGCGTCGCTCAGCGCACCGCCGACAAGCGGCACAAAGTTGCTGACGGTGAATTTCACGGCACGATCGGACAGTGTATCCTGCGATACGCTTATGACCGATTTCATTGTCAGGAACGCCGTAAACACCGACATACAAAACGTCAACAGTATTCTTACAGCTTTGCGCAGCATTTCCGTAACGCCCGAAAGCGAAGGTTTGTCCGTAACGTTCGTTATCACAGCCAAAGAAGATATGCATTTCAGGAACGGAACGACAATTTCGGAAACCACTCTCATCACTGCGCCGCTCATATATATCATCGTGCTGTAGAACATTCCGCCGCTTATCATTCTGCCGCCTGATATAATAAGCATCGAAATAACGGGTATATATATCATCATAAAATCGGAACAGACGGTAATGGTATCGGTAAGTTCTTCTATCAGCCCGAGCATTTGCGGCGACAGCACCGCAGACATGCACAAAACCGAAACAAAGCTCAATGTCTGTTCAAGCCCTGCCGAGAGATCGGAAGTTTTCAGCGTATCAAACAATGCGGTAAGTATGATGATCCCGATAATGCAAACGAGTATCCTCAGCGGTTCGAGCAGGTTTTCACGCAGAACATACGCTAAAGCCGAAACAACATTGTTTATCCCGAATCTGTCTGCGCTGCCCGGCTTGAAGTCATCTATGTACAGCATATCAAGAAATGCCTTTGCATTCTCGGGCAGAGAAAACATCAGATCGTCAGCCCCCGATTCGTCATACAAGCTGTCGATTAGTTTGTCCGTATCTTCAAGCAAAAAACCCTCCTCGGCATGAGCGCATATTGTGTACGATAAAAACAGAGTACATACTGTTATCAAAAGCCCGAAGATCATAAGAATATGTATCGTCCTTTTCATTAACATCACCGCTTTTTATTTATGTATATGCGCTGCCGGGGAGGATTATGACTGCGGCGGATACCGATTTATCGCTGAGCGTAAAGACAAATCAATATCCGGTTAATTTGTGTATATTACTCTTCGGCAAATTCCAAAGCAAAGGCGCTGCCCGCAATCATCGCCTTTCCGCCTATCTTCACCTTGCCGAATACTCCTCCTTCTGTCTTAAGCTTCTTATACAATCTCGGAGAAACGATCGGTTCCGTGTACGAAAAAGCATTGCAGAGAACATTCTGATTCGCAAGCTCTCCCACAAACAAAGAAGCTCCCGAGATACTTTCCACACTTTCATGGAGCGTTGTGGCAAGTTTAATTGTCATGCTGGCAACTGAATCCAGACCCGATCTGTTGCAATAGACCAACCCGTAGTATTCGCTGCCCTCTTCATCGGTAAATGTCGAAAAGAAAAGCCTTAACTGTGCATCCGACAGTACCGTGTCACCCGAATCCGAATAGCTCATCACGGAAAACACTCCGCCGTATGCGGTTCTTGCAAAGCTATATGATACCATTGAACTTGACGTCGAGCCCACAACATCAAGATTAATATAATCTCTTCCGAGAGTACTGCCGTTACCGAGATGAATTGAAACTACTGCGCCCTGAGTATCATCCGAGTCTATCCTTATATACATCTTGCCGTTTGTATCGAATGTAATGACTGTATACGTAGGAATGACTTCTTCCGGATCCTCTGTTTCAGTGTAAGAAACGCCCTCAAACCCCGAGAACAGCTCGCACATATCCGCCGTCAGCCTGTCGTAGAGATCAGCCTTCAATATTCCGTGTCTTCTGATTATCTTATTGTTTATCATTATTATACCTCCGTTAATTCATCCGATAGATCCTCAGCATGCCCTGTCAGCGAACCTATCGGTGTACATAATCCTGAATAAATGCCTGTTTTTTCTCTTGCGGTCGGTTGTAAAAGCAAAGTTTTTGCAAGGTGCTTCTGCGTACCCGACACCGATCCTATCCTGATATTTGCGATCAGCTCCCCATACAGCGACGTCTTTGTCGGGTACGGTACGTCGACTCTGTGACCTCGTATAGCGTCACGAATGTCGTCAAGATCGCTTATCGCCTGTGTAATAACATCTCTTGCGGTTCTCTCCGCCATATACTCACCTCCTCATAAAACAGGCAAAAAAAGAAGAAAGTTGCATACGAATACGCAACTTTCCCAAAAATTTTAATTATTTAATAATTACAGAGAAGCCTTTATTTCGTCTACTCTCTGCTTTGTGAGGCCGTAGTAAGAAGCGATCTCGGCTGTATCTGTTTTGCCGCTCTGAAGCTCCTTTTTAGCGAGTGCCTCATATGCCTTTATGATCTCTTTAGCATAGTTATCTGCATAAACCTTTGCAATATCAGGCTCGTAGCCCTCGTTTGCTGCCTTGCCCATGCCCTGCTCATAAAAGCTCTCATATGTCTTATCCATAATTCAAAATCCTCCTTATCGACGAAACTGTTCTATTAAAGAATGTCACAATAAATAGACACGTTCCATAATACCAAACTGAGTGAAGATAAATATTCTGTATAACATTTACCAATGTAATTATAATTCTAATCCATCTTTATGTCAATATGATTTAAGTTATTTCATTTTAAAAATTCGATTTTCTACAATTAGCACAAATACATGGTGGTTATTTAGACAATAATCACAAATCGGTTTTGTCTCATGATTGTTTATTTGTATTTGTTACAAGTTTGTTCTAAATTCCATTGCAGTATTGATTTTTTGCGAAAACGTGCTATTATAGTATATATACTTGTCTGTATTCTGCGTACGGATAATAATTCTCAATACAGGAGGATAAAGCTATGCATGACTTTGAACAGTGGGAAAGCTTCGAAGGCGTCCTTTGGAAGCGTGAAATTAATGTACGTGACTTTGTACAGAAAAACTACAAACCATACGACGGAGACGAGAGTTTTCTCTCAGGTCCGACAGACGCGACCGATAAACTCTGGGGCGAGCTTCAGAAGCTTCAAAAGGAAGAACACGCCAAAGGCGGCGTCCTCGATATGGATACCGACGTTGTTTCTACTCTTACTTCGCATAAGCCGGGGTATATCAGCGAGGAACTCAAAGACCTCGAAAAGATAGTCGGACTGCAGACCGACAAACCGCTCAAGCGTGCATTCATGCCTTTTGGCGGCATAAGAATGGCAGAGCAGGCATGTACGAACAACGGCTACACGCCAAGCCCCGAGCTGCATAAGATATTTACCGAATACTCACGCACACACAGCGACCAGGTATTCTCCGCATATACGCCCGAGATGAAAAAGTGCCGTCATGCGCATGTCGTTACGGGACTGCCCGATACATACGGCAGAGGACGAATTGTCGGAGATTACAGACGCGTTGCGCTGTACGGTATAGATTTCCTTATCAGCGAAAAGAAAAAAGACTTCGATAACTGCGGCGACGGCACAATGCTCGACGAGGTCATCCGTCAGCGTGAAGAGCTTGCAATGCAGATAAAGGCGCTCGAAGGCATGAAAAAAATGGCAGAGATGTACGGTTTTGATATTTCTCAGCCCGCAAAGAATGCCCGTGAGGCTGTGCAGTGGCTGTACTTCGGGTATCTTGCCGCCATCAAAACACAGAACGGCGCGGCAATGAGCGTCGGCAGAGTATCCACATTCCTGGATATATATATTCAAAGAGATCTCGACAGCGGCGACCTTACAGAGAGCGAGGCTCAGGAGCTTATCGACCACTTTGTGCTCAAACTCAGAATGGTGAAGTTTGCGCGCATCACAACGTACAATCTGCTTTTCTCGGGCGACCCGGTCTGGGCTACGCTCGAAGTCGGCGGTATCGGCATGGACGGCAGATCAATGGTCACAAAGAATGACTATCGTTTCCTGCATACTCTCGAAAATATGGGACCTTTCCCCGAGCCGAATCTTACAATACTGTACTCTTCAAAGCTGCCCGAAAGTTTCAAAAAATACTGCGCGTATATCTCCGTAAAAACAAGCTCCGTTCAGTACGAGAACGACGACATCATGAAGCCGGTATGGGGCGACGATTACTCGATCTGCTGCTGTGTTTCCGCAACGCAGACAGGCAAAGAGATGCAGTTCTTCGGCGCACGCTGCAACCTTGCAAAGTGCCTTTTGTATGCTATAAACGGCGGCATTGACGAAAAGCTGTTTGAACAGATAGGCCCGAAATATGCGCCTATAACAAGCGAGTATCTCGATTATGACGAGGTAAAAGAGAAATATATCAAGATGATGGACTGGCTTGCGGGTGTGTATGTAAACGCGCTCAACCTGATCCACTATATGCACGATAAATACTATTACGAAGCTGCCGAAATGGCTCTCATAGATACGGACGTACGCCGCACCTTTGCTACGGGTATCGCTGGATTCTCTCACGTTATAGATTCTCTCAGCGCAATCAAGTATGCTAAAGTAAAGACTATACGCAACGAGAACGGTATTGTTATAGATTACGCTGTGGAAGGCGATTTCCCGAAGTACGGCAACGACGACGACCGCGCAGACGAGATCGGCATATGGGTTCTGAAAACTTTCCTCACAATGGTGAAGAAGCACCACACATACCGCAATTCCGAGCCGTCTACTTCTATTCTGACGATCACCTCAAATGTTGTTTACGGCGAATCTACAGGCGCTACACCCGACGGACGCAAGGCAGGCGCACCGTTTGCCCCCGGCGCAAATCCGAGCTACGGCGCAGAACAGAACGGACTTTTGTCCTCTCTCAATTCACTTGCAAAAATACCGTACGAATGGGCGCTTGACGGCATCTCCAATACACAGACGATAAGCCCCGACGCATTGGGTCATGACGATACCGAAAGAGTCAATAATCTTGTTCAGGTAATGGACGGTTATTTCGATCAGGGTGCGCATCACCTTAACGTAAACGTCTTTGGCGTTGAAAAACTCATCGACTGCATGGAACACCCCGAAAAAGAGGAGTACGCAAACTTTACGATACGTGTATCGGGCTATGCTGTGAAGTTTATCAATCTTACAAGGAAACAGCAGCTTGATGTTATTGCAAGGACGTGCCACAAATTAATATAAGCGGTTGGTTATTATGAGGTACAATTATTCACAAGGGACAATTAAAGGCAGGGTACACTCGCTTGAAAGCTTCGGACTTGTAGACGGTCCGGGCGTGAGGTATGTTGTGTTCTTGCAGGGCTGTGCGCTGAGGTGCAAATATTGCCACAATCCCGAGACATGGGCAGGCAGCGGCGGTTCTCTGTGGACGGCGAAACAGCTTTTTGATAAAGTGTACCGATTCAAAAATTACTGGCGTGACAACGGCGGGATCACCGTAAGCGGCGGAGAACCGCTTTTGCAGATAGATTTCCTTACGGAGTTTTTCTCGCTTGCCAAAAGCAGGAACATACACACGGCGATCGACACCGCAGGGCAGCCGTTCTGCAGTGACGAAAAATGGCTTGAAAAGTTTTCACGCCTGATGGAGCTTACCGACCTTGTGATCCTTGACATAAAGGAATGGAGCAGCGAAAAGCACAAGGCTCTGACGGGTATGGGCAACGATAACATCAAAGAGATGGCTGTATGGCTTTCCGATCACGGCAAGGATATGTGGATACGTCATGTGCTTGTACCAAACCTTACGGACGGCGAGGACGATCTGAAAAACATGAGCGAGTTTATAAGCACGCTGAAAACAGTAAAGAAAGTCGAGATTCTGCCGTACCACGTTTTCGGCGTACCGAAATGGGAAAAGCTCGGTATTAAATACGAGCTGAACGATACAAACGTACCTACCCCCGAACAGATCGCACGCGCCGAAGAATTACTGAACATAAAAAAAGAAAGGGAGAACTGATTATTCGGCTCTCCCCTTTTTGATCTTATTTAATCGGATCAGTATTTTTTTAAACGCCCGACGGCGTCAATCCGTCAAGTCGGCGGTCAAGCGGCAAAAGAAGCTCGTTGATCGCTTCGTCGATAAGCTCGACAGCCTCGCTGCGTGTAATATAATCGCTGTCGGCAAGCGACATTATTATCTGCTGTGTATATTCTCTGATAGTTTCGCCGAACGATTCCGCAAGCTCCTGCACCTCGTTGACCTTGTCGTCAAGCTGCCTGAACAGAGTCGGAGTAAAATTTTGGGTCTCTCTGCTGTCGATCGAGTCGGCAAATTCCACGGTGGCTTTCGGACTGTGCCATATCACGTTGTTTTCAGCGACAGATTTTATCTGAATATACGCTATTCCCGAAGAAAAGATGTGATCCGCTTCGATATTCCACACGCATGAACCGCCGATCTTTTCGAGCGGAATACAGTTGACGCTTTCGTCGGGGAACAGAATATACAGATAGTATGCGCAGTTTTCGGGATCGTTCTCTGCGATCTCAAAGAATACGGTATCTTTGCCGCTGTCGCCCCAACGGCAGATTATGCGTTCTTCAAAAGGAACCGATATTTGTTTTCTGCTGACTGTTATCATGGTATAACCTCCTTTCACTAATCCCGTGAAAAAAAGAAAAAGTTGCATACGAATACGCAACTTTTCAAAAAAACAATTTTGTTTTATTATTATTTATTTACTCTTCGGTTCGGTGACTACCTTAATATCATCGGGAATAGTCTGTGTTTGCAGATAGTTATCGTAAAGCTTTTCAAACCATATCGTAGCACGAAGCGTGAGCAGACCTCCGATGATCAACATGAGAATAGATATACCGCCCATTACCGAAAAATTATACCATAGATACGCAAGACTGCCGACAACGAGTACGGCGCATGCAATTTTGCTGCGCAGGAACTGTATAACAAGCGTCATTGCAAGAACGAACAGCATAAAAAAGACCTGAGCAAACATTCCGCGGATAAACAATACATTTATCAGCACATTTATACAAAGCCAGAGATAACAGAGCATTATTCCCATGAAATACGGCAGCCTGACCTTAGACATACCCTGCAGCTTCATGAAATCATCGGGTGAAAGGTTCGGGGGGAGTATCTTTCCGCCCTGTACCGTTCCTATCTCGTGCGCAGAGGTGATATTTCTTCTTCGTTTACGCTCCTCCTGCTTGATCTTCCATTCGGGGATATCGTCGGGGGTGAACTCTTTTCGTTCGTCCAGATCGGTCGGATCGGTAAAATCAAACGGACGCGGCTCGACCTGTGCTTTTGCGCGCCTTTCTGCATCCTCGACGTCTTCTTTTCGCAGAGAGTAGCTTTTGTTCTTAAAACTCTCGGCAGGCTTTTCCAAGCTTGACGATTCTTCGCTTTCTTCGCCGTCTTCCGCAATAACTATTCTTTTCGACTCGGATAACAGCACGTCGCCCGACAGCGTACCCTTGCTCCTTGCAGACGCAGTGCGCTTTACTTCTTCTTCCCTATCAATAGGTATATTGCAGTTCGGGCAAAAAGGGCTTCCTTCCATATATATAGCGCCGCAGTTATTGCATATCATTATTATTCAGCCTCCCTTTTGGGTAAGTATTCTTTTCTGCAGCATTCTCCGGAGAGATCTTTCCAGAACAAACATCTTTCGGTAAACATCATATACGTATGCGGCGTACTCTCTTTGGGAATAGAAACCGAGCCGCAGTTTACATATGTAAACGAATCATACACCCCATATTCGGGCACATGTGTATGACCGTTCAGAAGCACAACGCCTTTCGTTTTGGGCGGGCAGCTTTTGTTGTACACATGCCCGTGTGAAGCAAAGAACGTCACGCCGTCGGCAAAAATATAAGCATACTCAGCCATAATATCAAAATCAAGAACCATCTGATCCACCTGTGTATCACAGTTGCCCCGTATACAGATTATATTATACGCTATAGAATTCAGCATGGCAATTACTTTTTTTGGATCGTAATCACGGGGAAGATCGTTCCTCGGGCCGTGATACAGTATATCGCCGAGAAGAAGCAGCTTGTCGGGCTTTTCTCTCTCGTATGCCGACATAAGCAGACTGCAGTAATACGCCGAACCGTGAATATCGGACGCGATCATAAGCTTCATTTTCATCACTTCCTATGATTTTATTGTATATCAAAGCAGAAAAAAATACAATAGCTCAGAAGTATTTTATAATAATTTATCATCAAAATACCGATCTGTTTTGTCTTTATTCATATTCTCACCGATGACAATTATTATTTCCTGACCGTTTTTTACCGGCCGGAGGTCTATTTTATCTCTGACCGCATTTATGCGACTAAACCCGTCTTTTTCCTTTACAAACCCCTTTATTCTGAATACGCCCGGTTCCTTCTTGAATATTTCCCGGCAGATACCGCACAGCCGTTTACTGTCAAAGGGCAAATTCATATAGTAAAACGAGTTAAAGTCGTGATCTTCTTTAAGTGTTTTTACAAAATTCTCCGAAACGCTGCCGCATTCTGATATTCTTTGCATATCTTCATCGGTGAGGGTATCCCACGGTTTTGATGTTATTTCTTCGGATAAACGCCTTTTGCAGCCTATTCTTTCCAAAGATCTGTTTATGTGACTGATCGTATTTGCAATTATTTCTTTATCCGAGTCCGGGCATTTGCTGATAAGCACTGCGCCCGCACCTGCGCACTGAGACGCCAGAAGATACTCCGACTGCTCCGACAGATCGTCTTTCAGGTTTGCGTCCACTATTGCAACAACGCTGCCTCTCTCGTACCACCTGTCAAGAGGTTCTTCATATAATACATCGAAAAACTCATCGACGTCAAACACACCCGACGGCTCGATAATGACCCTGTCAAGCCCGAGCATACCCAAAGCTATAAGCTTTGTCTTGAACCTGCGTCTGTGACAATCTGCGTCACAAGCGCCTGCGACCGATTCTATCACACAATTATCGCCCTCAAGCTCCTGCAGAAGCATGGTATCAACATTCACTGCGCCATAATCATTTTCGAGGATACCTATCTTAAGCCCCTTCCGCAAAAGGTACGCACCATATTTTTTTATAAACGTGGTTTTGCCCGACCCCAGAAAGCCGGTTACAAGATCTACTTTAATCATAGCGGATTCACCTTGCTAAAAGAAAAAGCTGTGTTATAACAACACAGCTCTTCCGATATAATGGCGCGCTGTAAGGGACTCGAACCCCTGACCTACTGGTTCGTAGCCAGTCACTCTATCCAGCTGAGCTAACAGCGCATTGACACCCTTTGATCGGTGCTTATATATAGTAACACACTTTTTTTAAAAAATCAAGTCTTTTTTTAAAAAACAGTTTTATTTTTTTTCTTCTTCTCTTTTTCCCTGCTTTCGCTCCACAGTCTTTCCATTTCTTCTGCGATATACTTTCGCTGTTCGGAAGATAATGTACGGAATCTCAGGAGAAGATTCTGCTCATTCTTTGATAGGGCATGCATTTTCTCTCTGTCCTGCCATGAACTGTCGGTGACTGTCGTAAAACCTGCCGCATCTGCGGATCTGTCGAACTCAAAGTCGGATATAGCATCCATAAAGGTATCGTATTCAATTCCGAAAACATTGGCTAAGTTTATTATCATCTTCCCTTTTGGCTGAGTAAGTCCCGTTTCGTAATAAGCATATGTCGAACGCTCGATACCTAAAGCGTCGGCAACCTGCTTTTGAGTAAGCTTTGCGTTTTCACGGCATTGTCTGAGCACTAATGCGAACTTTGTATTATTCATATTGATCTCTCCGTTTCACTTGATGTAAAAAACAATTTATTGGTAATGCAGAGTGCTTCATCATTAAAGGTTATTGCAAAATAGTTGTTAAAATATTGTTTCTTCTCTGTACAAAAAAGAAAAAGTATGATACAATATAGTTTGACTGCAGTTCACTCCCGATTCAGCAATAGAATGTTGGAATAAAAAACGATGTCAATCGTTTAAATATCTATATTTTATCACTTTATTCGTAAAATGTAAATACAAATTTTATATTTTTTGAATTTAAGATTGTGGGCTTTGCGGTAATACTAATTGGAAGTGATGTGTATATGGTAATAATTTCTGTAGATGTAGGAAAAGCCAGAACAGGACTTGCCGTCTGCGACAAAGGTATGTTTCTTGCTTCTCCGCTTTTGGTTATCGATGACCGCTGCCGCGAAAACGTGATCAAAAAAGTTGCAGAAATTGCCGATGAAAAACAAGCTCGGAGGATCGTAGTCGGACTTCCGCGGAACATGGACGGCTCGGAAGGCGAAAGCGCGGTATCTGCCCGCGAATTTGCGGCAGCACTCGAAGAAATAACCGAGATCCCGATAGTTCTGTATGACGAAAGATGTACCACTATGATCGCGCACAGGTATCTTAATGACAGCAACACAAGAGGAAAAAAGAGGAAACAAACTATTGACTCCGCCGCTGCTGCTATCATTTTGCAAAGCTATATAGATTACATTAAAAATACAAACGAGGAGGATAAAATGTGAAAAACAAAAAAACAAAAAAGCAGGAACAGCCGAGTGTTTCAGCCAAAAAGAAGCAGTCGGGCAGCAATACCCCCGCTCCCGCTCCTTCAAGGCTTATCGATTCGTATTCCATGCATGAAAAGATGACAAATATTTACGTTATCGGAATGCTGACGCTTTTCCCTGTGTTTATGACAGACAAGCTTTTTAATCTTCGTAAAGACAGACTGCATTATTTTGTCGGCACTACGGTTATACTGCTGTTCTTCATTATTGCGACTTATCTTTGCGGTATTGATAAGAAAAAATGGGTCAAGAACATTTTCAAACCGACCGTTGAAGACTTTGGAATGCTGGGATTCCTGATCGTATCGATCATATCTACGGTATTGTCCGAGTACGGAATGGAAGCCGTAACAGGCTCCGAAGGCCGTGACAGCGGTCTGATAATTATGCTGGGGTACGTCCTATGTTTCTTTGTCGTCTCGCGGTATTATTCATATAAAAAACTGCCCTTTGATATTTTCGTTATCAGTTCAAGCATTATAGTTGTTATAGCTATTCTGCATGAATTTAATGTAGACCCGTTTAATCTTCTTACCGAAATAGCAGACTACCAGCGCGGTGTATTTATTTCCACTATCGGTAATCTGAATATGTTCTCATGCTTTATCTGCGTTTCAATGCCGGTAATTGCAGCGCTGCTTGTCACTTCAAAAGACATAGGTTCAAAAATCTTCTATGGCATCGGAATTACAATTTCCTTTATGGGTCTGCTTGTTGCAAGCAGTGACAGCGGATTCTTCGGTATGGCTGCATTCATGGCTGTACTGTTTGTTTACGCCTGCCGTAATTCAGAGAGAATGTTCAACTATATGCTTTGTGTTTTCCTGATGTTCTTGTCATGTAAAATATTCAGATTGATCTCTCTTGTTTTTGAGGATAAATACAGATGGCTTGACGCCATTCCGACTTTTCTTATATTCAACAATAAGATCTATATTCCGATAGCGGTATTCGGAGCACTCACCGTGTTGTTCTACTTTATCAAGAAGAAATTCGGCTGCACTCCCGCTCCGAAAGCCGTACCGATCGCAGCAGGCATATTTGTAGGATTAGGCGCATTATCTCTTTTAGGCACTTTTATCTATTTCAGCGCAATAGACAAGACCACAAATCTCGGTGCTCTGACAAAATACCTCAGACTTAACGATAAGTGGGGTACACACAGAGGATACGCATGGATCAGAAGTATTATACTCTTTAAGACTAACGGAATTAAGAATATGCTTGTCGGCTCGGGTCCCGATACTTTCGGTCAGATAATGAAGAAATACTATCGTGACGATATGCTTGCACGTCACGGAAGCGTTTTCGACAGCGCGCATAACGAGTTCCTGACTTACCTTGTAACGATAGGCGCATTGGGTCTTATCTCTTATCTGACTGTGCTTGTTTCGGTTATAGTCAAGGGAATAAGAAGATTTGAAAAAAGTGAAGGTGCGCTCATAACAACACTTGTCGTTATTTCTTACTGCGCTCAGTCGATGTTCAGTCTATTTACTCCTATCATAACGCCGTTCCTGTTCCTGTTTGTTGCACTCACCGCAGGGATCATCAGACGCACACCGATCGAGAAGAAAGAAAAGCCAATCAAAAAGGAAGAATAAACACTGCAAAATCAAACAGCATTATTTCGGTGCTGTTTGATTTTTTTAAGAACGGAATGATTTTTTGATATGAAAAAATTACTTGTTTATTTAAAAGACTATAAAGCCGAATGTATTCTTGCGCCGTTTTTCAAAATGCTTGAGGCTCTTCTTGAATTATTCGTTCCTATGGTAGTCGCCTCCATCATCGACAAAGGAATAGGTAATAATGACGTAAGCTATATAATACGAATGTGCCTTATACTTGCGGGGCTGGCTGTTTTCGCTCTCACAGGTTCGCTCACAGCGCAGTACTTCTCGGCTAAGGCGGCGATCAATTTTACATCAAAGGTAAGGAAAAGCCTGTTTGAACATATTCAGACTTTGTCTTACAGCGAGCTTGACTGTATCGGTACATCTACACTGATAACCAGAATGACAAGCGACATGAATCAGATACAGAACGGCGTCAACATGACGCTGAGACTCTTCCTGCGCTCCCCGTTCATCGTTTTCGGCGCAATGATAATGGCTTTTACTATAGACACAAAGTCCGCCCTTATCTTCGTCGGTGCGATCGTTCTGCTGAGTATAGTTGTATTCGGGATAATAGTCGGCTGTATACCCTTATACAATAAAATACAATTACAGCTTGACGACATTCTCGATATAACAAGAGATAACCTTATGGGCGCAAGAGTTATCAGGGCGTTCTGCAAAGAAAGCTCCGAGTCCGAGCAGTTCAGAAAATCGAATCTGCTTCTGGCAAAATCGCAGAAATTCGCGGGAAGAATATCTGCGCTAATGAATCCCCTGACCTTCATTATTATCAACTTTGCGATCATAATTCTCATACATACGGGCGCAGTACAAGTGAATTCGGGCAAGCTTACGCAGGGCGAGGTAGTTGCGCTTTATAATTACATGTCGCAGATACTCATCGAGCTTATCAAGCTTGCAAATCTGATAATAACAATAACAAAAGCAGTTGCCTGCGGAAACAGAGTCCAGGCAGTATTTGAAATACATTCAAGTATAACACCGGGCAGCCGTACAGATACTGACAGATCGTCACAGTATATAGTCGAGATCAAAAACGCATGTCTGAGATATAAGGACGCCGCAGATTACTCGCTTGAAAACATCGATCTTTCCGTCAGGAGAGGACAGACGATCGGCATTATCGGAGGAACAGGCTCGGGCAAGACCTCTCTTGTAAACATCATATGCAGGTTCTATGATGTCGAACAGGGAGACGTCATGATTAACGGACAAAACGTCAAAGATTATGACCTGCATACTCTGCGTAATCTGATAGGTATTGTTCCTCAGAAAGCCGTATTGTTCAAAGGCAGCATCAGGGATAATATCAGATGGGGGAACACAAACGCCACAGACGACGAGATAATGCAGGCAATAATCTCTGCGCAGGCCGAGGATATTATCAAATCAAAGGACGGAGGCCTTGACTGCATAATAGAACAGGAAGGCAAAAACCTCTCGGGCGGACAAAGGCAGCGTCTGACCATCGCAAGGGCTTTGGTAAAGAAACCCGAAATACTTATTCTTGACGACAGTTCTTCGGCGCTTGATTACGCTACCGACGCTAAACTGCGTAAGGCACTCAGAAATGCAGATTACTCCCCCACAGTGTTCATTGTATCTCAGCGCGCGGTTTCGATCAGACATGCCGATAAGATCATCGTGCTCGACGACGGAAAATCAGTCGGTACAGGCACTCACGATCAGCTCTTGAAAAGCTGTAAGGTGTATAAAGAAATATACGACTCGCAGTTTGCAAAGGAGGCGTAAGCATGAAAAAGACTAAAGACAAGACAAAAAAAGAAACTGTCAAGCGTGTTCTTGCTTACATCTCCGGATACAAACTTCTGATAATACTTTCTATGCTCTTTGCCGCAGTAAGCTCTGCTCTGACTCTGTATATGCCGATCCTGATCGGAAATGCCATTGACCTTATCATCGGCAGGAATAACGTTAATTTTTCCGCAGTAGCAAAAACACTGACGGTGATCGGAATAATGATCTGCGTCAATTCAGTGCTGCATTGGTTTATGAACACGATCAACAACCGCATTACATTCAATGTCGTAAGAGATATTCGCAGCGACGCATTCTCACATCTGCAGATACTTCCCCTATCCTACATAGACTCTCATCAGCACGGCGAGCTTGTAAGCCGCCTTATCGCAGATGTAGATCAATTTGCAGACGGTCTGCTGATGGGCTTCACGCAGCTGTTTACGGGCATTGTCACAATAATCGGCACACTGGCATTCATGCTCTCGATAAACATTAAGATAACCGTTCTTGTTGTTTTCCTCACTCCGCTGTCGTTCTTTGCGGCAAAATTCATAGCAGGCAGAACATACGGATATTTTAAGACACAATCCGAGATCAGAGGCGAACAGACGGCGCTTATAGACGAGATGATCGGAAACCAGAAAATCGTACAGGCATTCTCATATGAAGAAACTGCTTCGCAGCGTTTTGGCAAGATAAACGATCGCCTTACAAAAGCGTCGGTCAAGGCGGTGTTTTTCTCATCTCTCACAAATCCTACCACGAGGTTTATCAACAGTCTGATCTATGCGTCCGTAGGGCTTACGGGCGCGCTGTCGGTAATTAAAGGCGGACTTTCCGTCGGAGGGCTTGCATGTTTTCTGAGCTATGCCAATCAGTACACAAAGCCGTTCAACGAGATCTCGGGCGTCATCACCGAGCTGCAGAATGCTCTTTCGTGCGCCGCAAGAATTTTTGAGCTTATCGAAGAAAAGCCGCAGCTTCCCGATAAAGATACCGCCGTCGAGCTTGAAAATGTACAAGGCAATGTAAGACTTAATGATGTATGCTTCTCATATGTACCGGACAAAAAGCTTATCGAACACTTTGATCTTAATGTGAAAAGCGGTCAGCGTGTTGCGATCGTAGGGCCTACGGGCTGCGGAAAAACGACTCTGATAAACCTGCTGATGCGTTTTTACGACGTAAACAGCGGCAGTATCAGTATAGACGACAATTTTGTCGATGATATTACAAGACATTCGCTTCGCAGCAATTACGGTATGGTTCTACAGGAGACATGGATAAAAAAGGGTACGGTGAAAGACAACATAGCTATGGGCAAACCGGACGCCGATATGCAGGAGGTCGTCGCAGCGGCGAAGGCTACATATGCGCATAATTTCATCAAAAGGCTGCCCAACGGCTACGATACCGTAATCAGCGACGCAAACTCGGGGCTATCTCAGGGGCAAAAACAGCTTCTGTGCATAACAAGAGTCATGCTGAGCATACCACCGATGCTGATACTCGACGAAGCGACATCTTCCATAGATACGCGTACCGAAAAACAGATACAGCATTCTTTTGCGGAGATGATGAAGGGCAGAACAAGCTTTATCGTAGCGCACAGGCTTTCTACCATACAGTCGGCGGATATAATTCTCGTTATGAAAAACGGCAGCATTATAGAACAAGGCACACACAAACAGCTGCTTGAAAAAAACGGCTTTTATGCAGAGCTGTACAACAGTCAGTTTGCCGTTTAAAAAAAACACCCGGAAATAAGGTCAATGCCCTATTATCCGAGTGTGATTTTATTTTATTTTGTATCTATTCAGTACCCCCCGTCAATAGACGGCGGGTGAATAACACTTCGTTATTGGCATCGCCGCCTTATAAGCGGCGTATGCCTATATTTTCATTATTGTTTGCTGCCCTTTTGTCTGCCCTTTTGTCTGCCCTTTTTTCGGTATCGGTTCTCGATTTTTGGCTTAACTATGCGGTTTTTCGGCTCCGTTCCGACCGCCCTTTTGTCCGCCCTTTTGGCTGCCCTATTTGAAGCTGTCCGCCCCGTTTTGAAGGTATGTGTCCAAAAAACAGCGAAACCATGCGGTTTTTCGGCTCTGATTTGACCGCCCTCTCAGCCGGTCTTGCCTTTTGAAGGAGATGTTTTTAGAACAATCTATTACAATCACAAATGGGTAGCGAATAGATTCTTTATTTTATCATATTCATCAGATCTTCTTCTGAAATGATCGTGACCCCAAGACTCTGCGCCTTTGTGAGCTTGCTGCCCGCATCTTCGCCTGCAAGAACATAATCTGTCTTTTTTGATACGCTCGACGTCACCTTTCCGCCGTTCTCCTCTATGATCTTAGAAGCCTGACTGCGTTTCAGCGTAGGGAGCGTGCCCGTCAATACAAAAACCTTGCCCGAGAAAATATCGTTATGCTTTTCTTCGACAGGCTCGGTGAGATCAAGACCCAGCTCTTTGAATTCACGTATCATCTCGTGTGTTTTCGGCAGTGAAAAATACTCGACTATACTTTCCGCCATAGCTTTTCCTATGCCGTCTATGGCTGTAAGAGAATCAATATCGGCATTCATGAGCTTTTCTATCGTGTTGAAAGTGCCGCAAAGTACCCTTGCTGCCTTCTGACCGACAAGGCGTATACCCAGACCCGTAACAAGACGGCTCAGAGTATTGGCTTTTGATTTTTCTATCGCCGAAATTATATTTGACGCAGACTGATCGCCCATGCGTTCAAGTTTGCTTATATCTTCGGCTTTCAGCTTATAGAGATCAACCGGTGAGTTCACAAGACCCTCGTCACGCAGCAGTTCAAGTACGGCAGGACCCAGACCGTCAATATCCATTGCGTCTCTCGACACAAAATGAATTAAGTTTCTCATCAGCTGAGCAGGGCATGATGTATTCGTACATCTCACAGCCGCATCGCCCTCCGCGCGGTAAACGGGAGACGAACACGACGGGCACAGCTTCGGCATTTCAAATGGTACGGTGTTTTCGCCCCTTGACCGCAGACCTACCACTTCGGGTATTATCTCGCCTGCCTTGCGCAGTATAACCGTATCGCCGATGCGAATATCTTTTTCTTTGATAAAATCCTCGTTGTGAAGCGTCGCTCTGCCGACGGTCGTACCCGCAAGCAGGATAGGCTCAAAGATACCCGTGGGCGTCAAAACGCCTGTTCTGCCGACGTTGATCTCAATGTCTTTCAGAACGGTATCCTTTTCTTCGGGAGGGTACTTATACGCTTCCGCCCAGCGAGGAAATTTCGCCGTAGAACCGAGTTCTTCACGTTCGCTGAATGAATCAAGCTTAACGACGGCGCCGTCAATCGGGAAATCAAATTCACCTCTCGATGCGCCGATACGTTCTATCTCCCCTATCACATCTTCGATATTATCATATACATTATAGAACGGCGCAACCTTAAAGCCCAGTTCCGCAAGAAAATCTATCGACTGCTTGTGGCTGTTCAGCTCTGCTCCCTCTATCTGCTGAATGTTAAATACAAAAATATCAAGCTTTCGCTGCGCTGTGATCTTTGAATCCTTCTGGCGCAACGAACCCGCAGCGGCGTTTCGTGGGTTTTTCGACGGCTTTTCTTCGTGTTCTTCCTGATACTTCAAAAGCTCCAAAAAACTCTCGTCGGACATATAGACTTCGCCTCTGACCTCAAGGAACGGCAGCGCCTTTGACAGTCTCAGCGGCAAAGAACGAATTGTCTTTAAATTATCCGTTATATCCTCGCCGACTCTACCGTCGCCTCTTGTCGAACCTCTGACAAACACTCCGTTTCTATATTCAGCGGAAACCGACAGCCCGTCGAATTTCGGCTCTACAACGTATTTCGGAGACGGCGACACCTCTCTGACCTTCCTGTCAAAGTCTCTGAGTTCATCATAAGAAAACGAGTCATGCAGACTTTCCATCGGAACGGCATGCTCCACGGGAGAGAACTTCGCCGCTCTTTCTCCGCCTACCCTCTGAGTGGGCGAATCCTCTTTCCTGAGAACAGGGTACTCGGCTTCGAGATTTTCAAGCTCACGCAGAAGCATATCATACTCATAGTCGCTTATCTCGGGAGAGTCGTTGTTATAGTATCTGTCATTGTGATAGTTGATCAGCTTCGTTAACTCCGTTACTCTTTTTTTTGCAGATTCAAAATCCATGTTATCGTTCACCTTTTACTTTTTGTTTACTGCAGAAGTGTTCCTCTCCAGAAGGTATGTTGATTCCAGGTCGGCAAGATGCAGCTTTACGGCTATCGGGTACTTCTCATACGCCTGACTGATTGTATTGCCCCACGGTCCGTCGAACTCGCCCATATGCCAACGTATCGCTACAGCTTCGGCAGGTTTCAGACGCATAAAACGTTCGATAAGAAAAACAGACTTCTCTCCGTGACCGAACGGGAATTTATCTTCAATCGCATAATACGGTACTTTATCCCATTTTCCCGTTTCTTCGTTTTTGACATTCCTGGTTGATACCTTGTAAAACTCGGCTTTGCAAAGATCATGCAGCAAAGCGCAGATGGCAAAGCTTTCCATATTATCCGTACCCTCTTCAAAATGCTTCTCTACCATTACCTTAAATACGCTTATACTGTGCATTACAAGTCCCTCATTGCAGGCGCAGTGGTACCTTGTACTTGCAGGGGCTGTGAAGAAATCTGTTTTTTCGAGCCAGTCAAGCAATTCCTTTGCGCCCTGACGATGGATATGCCGGTTAAAAAGCTCTATAAACTCATCTTTATAACTCAAATCAATCACCTCTGTAATAAATAGTATTAGAAGGCACCCTTGCGGATGCCTTCCGTAAAGAATAGTATTAAATGCCTGATGATTATTCCTCTTCTGCAGCAGGCTCCTCAGCAGGTGCTGCGGGCTCTTCGTCGTTGAGCAAAGCTCTGATCGAAAGGGAAACTCTCTTCTTCTCGTCGTTGATCTCTGTGATCTTAACCTTAACAACCTGACCAACAGAAAGTTCGTCCTGCGGCTTCTCGATTCTGCGGTTAGCGATCTGTGAGATGTGGATAAGACCCTTAACGCCGGGAATGATAACAGCGAACGCACCGAACGAGCTCATGCCGTCGATCGTAACGTCGATAACATCGCCGACTTTATAGTTGTTTGTGAATACTGTCCACGGGTTATCCTCGGCTTTTCTGAAACCGAGAGAGATGTTCTTCTTCTCCTCGTCGATACCCTTAACATATACTTCTACAGTATCTCCTACATTGACTACCTCGGAAGGATGCTTGATCCTGTTCCAGGAAAGCTCGGAGATATGTATCATACCGTCAACGCCGCCGATATCAACAAATGCGCCGTAGCTTGTGAGAGATTTAACAGTACCTGTGTACTTCTTGCCAACCTCAACCGAGTTCCAGAATGCTTCTCTGATAGCCTTGTTCTTCTCTCTGAGTACATTGCGGATAGAACCTACTGCTCTCTTTCTGCCCTGCTGCTTGCTGATCTCAAGAAGCTTGAACTGTACTGTAGTCTTGATGAGATTCTCCAACGGCTCGCCTCTGCCTACGCCTGAGTGCGATGCGGGGATAAACACTCTGATATTGTTGCAAACGACAATAATGCCGCCCTTGATAACCTCTGTTACAACACCCTCAAGAACCTCGTCGTTCTCGAGCGCTGCCTCGAATACATCCCAACCCTTCATAGAGTCAACACGCTTCTTTGAAAGCATGATCATACCTTCCTGATCATTCGTGCGCATGATGAGCAGCTCAAGCTCATCGCCAACCTTTACAACATCTTCCGGAACTGCGTTGGGATCGTTTGAGAGTTCATTTATCGGAATATAACCTGTCTGCTTTCTGTCAAGGTTGACATAAACAGCGTTGGGTTCGATCTTGTCAACAACTCCCATAATTCTGTCGTTAGTGTTCAGACTCTTAAGAGACTCCTCCAACATTTCGCCAAAGTTCTCTTCTGCTACGTTTTCGATTGCCTCACCGGATTTATTATTCATTATATCCAGTACCTCCTTAATTATACTTGCAGGAGTTGACGCTCCCGCAGTAATGCCTATATTATCGCCCTCGTCAAAAGAAATTTGTCCAAGCTCATCGGCAGTCTCGATCAGAAATGTTCTGTCACAGTGTTTCCTGCAAATATTATAGAGTTTATTTGTATTGGAACTGTGACGTCCGCCTATGACGATCATCATATCGGATCGTTGTGCCAACTCCTCTGCATCAGATTGTCTATTAGAGGTCGCATTACATATTGTATCAAAAAAAATTGAATTTGTACATACTTTTTTGAATATTTTTAAAGATTTTTCGAATTCTTTTACATCAAATGTCGTTTGTGCAACCAGACAAACAGGGTTTTCGGCAATTTGCCGATTATTGTCGGTCAAATTTGTCAATTCTTCCGATGTCTTAAAGGTATAAACACTGCCGGTGCAGAAACCCATTATTCCGACCACCTCGGGGTGACTGCTGTCTCCGGCTATCAGAATGGTGTATCCGCGCTCGGACATCTCGCTGACTATCTTGTGTATCTTTGAAACAAACGGACATGTTGCGTCCACAAATTCAATTTGGTTTTCTTTTATTGTATCGTACACATTTTTCGGTACGCCGTGCGAGCGTATAACAAGCGTACTGCCGCTTTCGGATTCGTCAAGGCTTTCCACAGCAAGAACGCCCATCTTTTCGAGATCGCTCACAACGCTTTTGTTATGTATTATCGGGCCGAGCGTACGAACACTTTTCCCTTCTTCGGCAAGCCTTTTGACGATCTTGACAGCTCTGTCAACTCCGAAGCAAAAGCCTGCTGATTTTGCAACCGTAATATTCATTTAATCATCTCTTTTGGAATTCTTTTCTCTGTTCTTCTCTCATGGACGCAAGTATCTCCATGAATTTCTTTGCGGCTTCTCTGTACTCCTTCGTACTGCCCTCGGTAATGCCAAGCTCCTCACAGGTTATCGGCTCGCCGTAAGTTATCTTTGTCTTTCTGAAAGGCTTCATAAACCCCGTTCTGGGTGTAATGCAGCACGGAACTATCGGCGTGTTGTTCTGATACGCTATCATAAATGCGCCGCCGTGACCTCTGCCAAGCTCGCCCGTCTTTGACCTCGTGCCTTCAAGGAAGATACCTATACAGTTATTCTCTTTCAGCAGATTGCCCGCATTGTCGATAGCCTTTCCCCCGTCCTGTCCTCTGTCTACGGGGAATGCGCCGAAGCTTTTGATAAGCCCTGCAAGAAGCTTATTTTTAAAAAGCTCTTTCTTTGCCATAAACAGAACCATTCGCTTCTGACTGTAGTTTATCAGAATCGGGTCCATAAGGCTTACGTGGTTGCTGCACACAATAAGCCCCAGGTCTTCGGGCAGCTTCTTGCCGTTGCGAACATCAGTCGGGTATATAACATGAAATATAAACGCGCATATCACTCTTGCTAACGGATAGAAAAAAGGTTTCTTTTTCATAGCTTTTCCTCAATGATCTCAATTATTTTTTTTACGGACTCCTCGAAATCTATCTCCGAAGTATCGACAATTACACTGTCTTCGGAAGGCTTCAGAGGTGCTATCTCTCGATGAGAATCCTGATAATCTCTTTTTATAAGCTTCTCCAATACAATATTATACTCTATTTTTTCGCCTTTTGCAAGAAGCTGTTTATATCTTCTTTCGGCTCTTTTTTCGGGAGACGCCGTCAGGAATATCTTAACATCGGCATTCGGCAGAACCACTGTTCCTATATCTCTGCCGTCCATTAGGACATTCCCCTTTGAAGCAAGCTCTCTCTGGAGTCCGAGCAGGAAATCGCGTACCATAGGAATCTTTGAAACATCGGAAGCTTTGAGAGACACCTCCTCCGTG
>CADBRK010000133.1 GCA_902797065.1 uncultured Ruminococcus sp. | reverse complement strand
ATTCACGGGCGAGGGCGTTGCGGAACTCAGCGTTGACGACAGACTCTGTATTTCAAATATGGCTATCGAAGCAGGCGCAAAGAACGGCATATTTGAAGTTGACGAGCAGACTCTCGCTTATGTAAACGAGAGAGTACACAGGGAGTACAAAATATACAAAGCAGACGAAGACGCAGAGTACGAGCAGGTGATCGATATTGATCTGAGCGAGATAGAGCCGACTGTTGCGTGTCCTCATCTCCCGGAGAATACAAAGAACGCAAGCGAGCTTTCGGATATAAAGATAGATCAGGCTGTTATCGGTTCATGCACAAACGGCAGAATTTCAGACCTGAAAGCGGCTGCCGAGATCATGAAGGGCAAACACATCGCAAAGGGCGTAAGATGTATCGTTATCCCCGCTACTCAGAAGATCTACAAAGAGGCTATCAAGGCAGGATATATTGATATATTCATAGACGCAGGGTGTGCTGTTTCTACTCCGACATGCGGTCCGTGCCTCGGCGGATATATGGGTATACTTGCGGAGAACGAAGTCGCTGTTGCCACAACAAACAGAAACTTCCTCGGCAGAATGGGTCATATCACATCAAAGATATACCTTGCAAGCCCTGCGGTTGCTGCGGCAAGCGCATTGACGGGCGTTATCACCGACCCGAGAACGCTTTGATATAAGGAGGAACGATCTATGAACGCACACGGTAAAGTACATAAGTACGGCAACAATATAGACACAGACGTTATTATCCCCGCAAGATACCTGAACACAGCCGACCACAGCGAGCTTGCGAAGCACTGCATGGAGGATATCGACACGACGTTTGTAAACAAAGTGTCAAAGGGCGATATTATGGTAGGCGGGGCGAACTTTGGCTGCGGTTCTTCGAGAGAACATGCGCCGATCGCTATCAAGGCTTCGGGCATCGACTGCGTAATTGCCAAAAGCTTTGCAAGAATATTCTACAGGAACTCGATTAATATCGGTCTTGCTATTCTGGAATGCCCTGAGGCAAGCGATAAGATCGACGACGGAGATATTGTAACGATAGATTTTGACAGCGGCGTTATTTACAATGAGACAAAGTCAGAGCAGTATCAGGCTCAGCCTTTCCCGGAGTTTATCAAGGAGATAATCAAGGCAAACGGTTTGCTCAATTCAATAAAGAATAAATAAGATACGGAGTTGATAAAGAGGAACGTCGGTAAAGTTTAAAGTCGGGGGATAACAACAGAACACAGCATGATCTGAAATATATTACGCATTCCCGTTTTTCTGACAACTCCGGTATCCTCGCTCCAAACTTAAATATAAAAGGATGATTATTAATATGAACAAGAAGATCACAGTATTAAAGGGCGACGGTATAGGCCCGGAGATAGTAGACGAGGCTTTGAAGGTTCTCGACAAAATAGGCGAGAAGTTCGGGCATACATTCGATAAGGACTTCGTTGATATAGGCGGCGCGTCTATAGATAAGTTCGGAGTACCGATAACGGACGAGGGACTCGAAAGATGCAAGAACTGCGACAGCGTGCTTCTGGGCGCAGTAGGCGGTCCGAAGTGGGACGTTATCGACCCCGCAAAGCGTCCCGAAAAAGCGCTGCTTAAAGTAAGAAGCGAGCTTGGTCTTTTCGCAAACCTCAGACCTACAAAGATGTTCGCTCAGCTCAAGGGCGCATCTCCGCTCAAAGAGACGGGCATCAAAGACGGACTCGATCTTATGATGGTTCGTGAGCTTACGGGCGGTATCTACTTCGGCGAGCATAAGACTTTTGAACAGAACGGAGAAGAAGCAGCTTCAGACCTTATGTTCTACAGCGAGCACGAGATCGAGCGCATAGGCAGAGTGGCATTCGAGACAGCACGCAAGAGAGGAAAGAAGGTTCACTCCGTTGATAAGGCAAACGTGCTTGATTCCTCAAAGCTCTGGAGAAAGGTAATGCACAGACTTGCCGAGGAGTACAGCGACGTTGAGTACAGCGATATTCTTGTTGACAATACCGCTATGCAGCTTATCAGAAATCCCGGTCAGTTCGATGTTATCGTAACGGAAAATATGTTCGGGGATATTCTCTCCGACGAGGCAAGCATGCTCACGGGTTCGATCGGCATGATGCCGTCTGCAAGCCTTTCGTCGTCAACGCTCGGTATGTATGAGCCTATCCACGGTTCTGCGCCCGACATCGCAGGAATGAATATCGCAAATCCGCTCGGTACTATCCTTTCGGTTGCTATGATGCTTCGCTATTCGTTTGATATGATCGAGGAAGCAGACGCTGTCGAAAAGGCAGTTGACGAGGTTCTCACCGACGGCTACAGAACAGGCGATATTGCAGGCAAAGACGAGAACGTGAAGAAAGTCACCTGCAGCGAGATGGGCGACCTGGTTTGCAGCAAACTGGGTTAATTAAGAAATATATATGTTTTAGGATACGCATTAAATTATGACGGAAAATCGTTGATGATATTCCCGCCAGAATTAAGGTATGAAGGGAATGGTTAAAAATGCTTACACTTGAAAATGTTTATCAGGCATCATTTGTATTAAAGGATATAATCAGAAATACGGGACTTATCCATGCGCCGAAGATCAACCCCGATGTAGATCTCTACATCAAGCCCGAGAATCTTCAGGTAACGGGTTCGTTTAAAGTAAGAGGCGCAGCTTACAAAATATCGAGACTCAGCTACGAGGAGAAGGCAAAGGGCGTTATCGCTTGTTCCGCAGGCAACCATGCCCAGGGCGTTGCGCTTGCCGCTGCAAGGAACAAGATCAAGTCGGTCATCTGTCTGCCCGACGGTGCGCCTATCTCAAAAGTAGAGGCTACAAGAGCGTACGGCGCGCAGATCGAGCTTGTTAACGGCGTGTACGACGATGCTTACGCTCATGCGCTCAAATTGAAGGACGAGCTGGGGCTTACATTTATCCACCCGTTTGACGACGACTATGTAATCGCAGGTCAGGGCACTATCGCTCTCGAAATACTCAACGACAATCCGAACGTTGAAGCTATTGTTGTTCCCGTGGGCGGCGGCGGACTCATCTCGGGTATCGCATATACCGTCAAGACTCTTCGCCCCGACGTAAAGGTATACGGCGTTCAGGCAGCAGGCGCACCGTCAATGGCAAATTCTCTAAGCGAAGGCAAAATACTCACTCTCGACGGAGTAAAGACGATCGCAGACGGTATCGCAGTAAAGCAGCCCGGTCAGAATACATTCAACATATGCAGCAAGTATGTTGACGAGATCGTTACGGTTACCGACGACGAAACGGCTACCGCTATACTTACTCTTATGGAGAAGCAGAGACTTGTCGCAGAGGGCGCAGGCGCAGTATCCGTTGCTGCCGTAATGTTTGATAAGCTCCCCGTTAAGGGCAAGAATACCGTATGTATCGTATCGGGCGGCAATATCGACGTTACTATACTTTCGAGAGTCATCGACAGAGGCTTGCTCAAATCGGGCAGACTCTGCAAGCTGTCTATCGAGCTTACCGACAAGCCGGGTCAGCTGCGTGATATTTCAACAATTATCGCTTCGTACGGCGCAAACGTAGTTTCCGTAAACTATGAGCATGCCGGCAAGGGTACGGATGTAAACAGCTGTATCATCAATCTTGAACTTGAAACTAAGAACAAGGAGCATATCAGACAGGTAAAAGAGGGACTCACGGGCAGCGGTTTTAAGCTGGTGTGAGTGACCGGTATATGCTGTGAAATGTTTTCTTTGAGCGTGTAAAAATCTCACGGCGGCTGCCTAATATCATTCTCCGTTCATGAGATGAAAAATAATTGTTAAGAAACACTTTACAATAAAGCGTTTAACCGTTATAATAGATATTAAACATAAAATTTTGTGAAAGAGGCGTTAAATATGGCAGAAATCATTTATACAAAAAATGCTCCCGACGCAATAGGCCCGTACTCGCAGGCCGTCAAGGTCGGAACACTCGTCTTTACTTCGGGTCAGATAGCTATCAACCCCGCAAGCGGAAACGTTGAGGCGGATACTATCGAGACTCAGACCGAGCAGGTTTGCAAAAACCTCGGCGCGGTATTGACACAGGCGGGTACTTCCCTTGACAAGGTTATAAAGACCGTTTGTTTCCTTGCCGATATGGGCGATTTTGCGAAGTTCAACGAGGTTTACGGCAGATACTTTACATCAAAGCCTGCTCGT
>CADBRK010000132.1 GCA_902797065.1 uncultured Ruminococcus sp. | reverse complement strand
TTTGACGACGGTCATCACCGTTATGTGTCTGCATGGAAAAATGCCGTCGATATGCTTATTCCCTGCGGCGTTGTGTTCGAGATAAACACAGGCGCTATGTCGAGAGGGTACACAAGTTGCCCGTACCCGAAAACCGATATTCTGAAATATATCGCTGAACACGGCGGTAAAGTGTGCGTGTCAAGCGACAGCCACGACGTAACGACGGTGAATTATAAGCTCGACGAAATGGCAGAGCTTGCCAAGGAATGCGGATTTCCGGAATTATGGAGCTTAGCCTGATCTTATTTGAGAGGTGATCGTGTGAAAAACATAGTGCTTTGCGGCTTTATGGGCAGCGGCAAGAGTACGATAGGTGCGCTTTTGTCGGAGCGGCTTTCAATGCCGCTGATAGATACGGACAAATACATCGAAAGCAAGCTTGATATGGAGATACCTCAGATATTCGCCGAACGGGGAGAAGCATTTTTCAGGCAGACCGAGACAGATGTCTGCCGTGAACTGTCAAAGCTTGAGGGATATATCATCTCAACGGGAGGGGGAACTCTCCTGAAACCCGAGAATGTTTCCGCAATGCGTGACGGCGGTATTATATTTTTGCTGAATGTATCCGAGGGGACAGTTCTGCGAAGGCTCGGCGGCGATCGTACACGTCCGCTGCTGCAAAGAGAAGATAAAGAAGCAGCCGTACACGAACTTATGACAAAGCGTATGCCGCTTTATAAGCGTGCGGCGGATCATATAATTGACGCCGAACAGCAGCCCGAAGCTGTTTGTACGATGATAGAGGATATTTTTTGCGGAGGTTGATATGACAGGAACGGCAGACCTTGTTATGAGAATAGTGCTGACTGTGCTTTTGTTCGTGCCTCTTGCCGTCGGGATCATCTTGAAAAAACAAAACAAGCTTGATTCCGATAAAATATGCGCGCTTATCATTCTGACGGGTATTTTCCTCAGGACTCTGTATATTTACTATACGAAAGTAACGGTGCGCCAGCATGATGCAGGAACGTTCTTTGAAAACAGAGGCGGCCACAGCCAATATATTTTATATTTGCTAAAATATCATAAGCTGCCCGGTTTTGACCCAAGAACAGTCGATCAGTTTTATCATCCGCCGCTGCATCATATTATATGCGCATTATGGCTGAAGCTGATGGAACTGCTGAAAGTCGATATTATCAACGCGGGTGCCGAGACGCTGCAGGCGCTGACGCTCGGGTACTCGTCGCTGTATTGCATATTTGCGTATACATCGCTGAAAAGGCTTGGGCTTAAATCACGGGGAATAGTGATAGGTACGGCGTTCGTCACGTTTCACCCGACGCTTATCATTATGTCGGGAAGTATAAACAACGATATGCTGTCGAGCCTTTTCGGAATGATCTCCGTATATCTTGCGATAAAGTGGGCGCAGGACAGAAAGTGGCTGAGTATAATTCTTCTTGCGTTCTCGATAGGTTTCGGCATGATGACAAAGCTTACCGTAGGGCTGCTTGCGCCTGCTGTTGCGGCGGTGTTCCTGACGGTATTCATCAAGAAAATATCCGAGTGGAAAAAGTTGGTATCTCAGTTTGCTGTTTTTGGCGCGATATGTATTCCGATCGGGCTGTTCTGGCCTGTGAGGAATTATCTGAAATTCGATGTGCCTATGAATTTTATCCCGCATCTTTCGGAGAGGGCGAGTCAATACATAGACATACCGCCGTTAAAAAGATTAACGGATTTCAGCCTTCATCAGCTGTCGTCACCGTTTACGCAGTGGCTTGATGTCGGGCGTGTATATAACGAGTACAACCCGATAATAGCATTGTTCAAGAACGCCATGTTTGACGAGAGCACATTTTTCAGGAAGAGTATAACGCTGCAGTCGTTCTGTACGGCGTTGTTTTTCTGCAATATAGTAATTAGCATTACAGCGGTCATCGCACTTGTAATGCTGTGGATAAAAAACAAAAAAGTAAAGCTTGAATATAAGCTGCTGATAACGTTTATTTCGGCGGTTATATTCGGTAATTATATTATTTTCTGTATGAACTTTCCGCATGTATGCACAGAGAACATGAGGTATTGTATCCCGCTGATATTTACAACGGCGGCGGTATGCGGCATGCTTGCGGACAGAGACGATCTGAAGAGTAAATTCTTCACAAAATGTTGTGCCGTACTGCCGAAATGCACATTGATATTCTGTATGCTTTCTACATTTGTATATACGGCGATAGCATTCTATTACAGGCAAAAATAAAGCGAGGAAAGAAAATGAATATAGCGATAGTAGGACTTGGCGTGATAGGCGGTTCGCTTGCCAAGGCTTTTACAAAATATACGGATCATACCGTTATGGGTATAAACAGAACTCCCGAAACGGCGCAGAAAGCGCTTGCAGACGGAGCTATACACAAGATCGCGTCAAAAGAGGACTTAAAAGATGCCGACGTGGTGTTTATGTGTACATATCCGCATCACATAGCAAAATATGTCGAGGAGAACGGAGAGTGCTTCAAAAAAGGGTGTATTGTCACAGACGTTTGCGGAATAAAAACAGAGATATGCAGCCTTTTGCCCGATATATGCCGCCGCTACGGGCTGGAATTTATCGGTTCTCACCCGATGGCGGGCAAGGAGCAGTTTACTTATGCAGCGGCGGAGGCGGAGCTTTTTGAGGGCGCAAGCTATATCATAGTTCCGTGCGGCGCGTCCGAAAGCTCGGTAGAAACGATCAAGAAAATTGCGATGGAGCTAAAATTCGGCATGACATGCGTTACCACTGCCGAGGAGCATGACAGAATGATAGCGTTTACCTCTCAGATACCGCACGTGCTCGCATGCTCGTATGTTTTGTCGCCGTGCTGCCCGAAGCATGTCGGATTTTCCGCAGGCAGCTACCGTGACGTATCGAGAGTTGCCAATATAAACGAAACGCTCTGGACAGACTTGTTTTTGTCGAACAAAAAGCCGCTGATAACCGAGATAAATATTCTCATAGACAATCTTTCTATGATGAGAGACGCAATAGACGAAAACGATCCCGATAAACTCAGAGAAATGCTCAAAGCAAGCAGACTCATCAAAGAGGGACTCGGTGAGGGCGTTATCTGAAACAATACAATCGAAAGGACAAACAGTATGTCTGATGTAATTATATATCCGTCGTCGATAGGCGGGAAAGTGACTGTTCCGCCGTCAAAAAGCGACGTACACAGAGCGATCATATGCGCGGCACTTGCAAAGGGAAAAAGCAGGATCGCACCGATTGCTTTTTCGCAGGATATTCTTGCAACGATAGATTGTATTAAGTCACTCGGAGTAAAGGTGACCGACGACGGGGACGGTATCGTGATAGATTCTGCCGATGTTTTTTCACCTTCTCACGCAGTGCTTGACTGCAGAGAATCGGGCTCGACGGTAAGGTTTTTTATACCCGTTGCTGCCGCAGGCGGTGTTGACGCAAAGTTTGTCGGGCGCGGCAGACTCCCCGAAAGGCCGCTTGATGTATATACCCGGCTTTTGCCGTGTCACGGCGTGAAGTGTATCACCGAGGGCGGTTTGCCGTTTGAGATCAGAGGAAAGCTTACCCCGGGCAGATTTGAACTCACGGGCGGAGTAAGCTCGCAGTTTATTACGGGTCTGCTCTTTGCATTGCCTTTACTTGAAGGCGACAGCGTTATTCATCTTACGTCACCTTTGCAGTCAAAGGGGTACATAGACATGACGATCTCCGTTATGAGCAGGTTCGGCGTGAAGGTTGAAAGCATAGACGGAGAGTACCGTATAAAGGGCGGACAGAAATATATACCATGCGATTACACAACGGAAGGCGATTGGTCGCAGGCGGCTTTTTTCCTCGTAGGAGGAGCGATTAGCGGCAGTGCGGAAGTATGCGGCGTGAGGAGAGATTCAGATCAGGGGGATAAAGAGATCGTTTCTCTGCTGCAGCGATTCGGCGCAGATGTTTGCCCGAGCGATACATCGGTAATATGCAGGAAAGCTCCCTTACACGGAATTGATATAGACGCTTCTCAGATACCCGATCTTGTGCCGGTGCTTGCCGTGTGCGCAGCGTTTGCAGAGGGTACCACAAGAATATATAATGCGCAGAGACTTCGTCTGAAAGAGAGTGACAGACTGCTTGCGATAAGCGAAGGGCTTAATGCCTGCGGCGCAAGTGTTGCCGAGACGGACGACGGACTTATCATAACGGGAAAAGATACGATCCATGGCGGAAAAGCCGAAGGATTCAACGATCACAGGATAGTTATGTCGATGGCTATAGCGGCTTTGCGCAGCGGCGGCGGGATAACTGTCACGGACAGAGAGAGTATAGCCAAATCGTATCCCGACTTTTTCGAGGATTACAACAGCATGGGCGGAAAGAGTATTTGACGGAGGTGCAGCGATGGGTTCGGTTTTCGGAAACAAAGTAAAAATATCAATATTCGGGGAGAGTCACGGCACGGCTATCGGTGTTGTGATAGACGGTCTGCCGAGCGGTGAGCGTATAGATATTGACGAAGTGTATGCGCAGATGGCACGCAGAGCACCGGGAGGAGACAAAACCGCCACTCCGAGGAAGGAAGCGGATATTCCGCAGATACTTTCGGGTATGATCGACGGCGTAATAACGGGTGCGCCGCTCGCTGCGGTTATATACAACACAAATACACGATCTCAGGATTACGGCAATGTTATGACCTCGCCGCGTCCGGGGCATTCGGATTATGCCGCATATGTACGCTACTCGGCGAAGAACGACGTCCGGGGCGGAGGGCATTTCTCGGGCAGGCTGACCGCCAATATGGTCTTTGCAGGTGCGGTCATCAGGCAGATACTCAAAAGACGGGGAATTGATATTGCCGCACATATCTATTCTGTCGGCAGCGTCAATGACGAACCGTTTGATCCGCTGGGAATACCGACGGAGCTTATCGAAAGACTGAATCACGAAAAATTTGCCCTTGCGGATCCCGCACGTGAATCGGCTATGAGAGAAGAAGTGGAAGCTGTCCGCATAAAGGGCGACAGTATCGGCGGAGTTGTCGAATGTATAATTCAGGGAATGCCTGCAGGAATAGGCGAGCCTATGTTCGGCGGAGCCGAGAATATCATCTCTGCGGCGGTGTTCGGAGTGCCTGCTGTTAAAGGGATAGAGTTCGGTTCGGGCTTTGCGGGTTCACAGCTTACTGGTTCAAAGAATAACGATGAATTCTACTATGACGGGGATACCGTCAGAACATATACAAATAATCACGGAGGAATTCTGGGCGGAATTACGAGCGGTATGCCGATAATATTCAGAGCCGCAGTAAAGCCTACTCCGTCAATATCAATACAGCAGAGGACGATCGACCTGCAGAGCGGAGAGAATACGACGATCTCCGTAAAGGGCAGGCACGACCCGTGCATTGTTCCGAGAGCGGTTCCCGTAATAGAATCTGCTGCGGCGATAGCTGTGATAAATATGCTTTAAACATCGGAGGTGGCGCACAATGGAATTAAGCGAAATAAGACAGGAAATAGACAGTATCGACAGACAGATCGTCGAGCTTTTTAAACGCAGGATGGACTGCGCCGTCAAGGTTGCGGACAATAAAAAAAAGTCGGGCTTGCCTATTCTCAATACGGAAAGAGAGCTTGAAGTTCTTCAAAAAATAGAAACTCTCGGCGGCGAGTACGGCCACTATGCAAGGCTGCTGTACGGCAATATCATGGAGCTTTCGAGAGATATACAGTACACCATAATCAACGGCGACAACGATCTCAGGAATACTATCAGGAACGCCGATACCGAGCTTGACACTATGTCGGATAAATGGCGCACGGCGTGCCTCGGAATGGCAGGGTCAAATTCACATATCGCCGCTATGAGGTTTTTCCCGAACGGCAGCGTAAGCCTTGAAAAAAACTTCGACAAGGTGTTTGAGCGTGTAGCACAGGGTGAGTGCGATTTCGGCGTTCTTCCCGTGGAGAACAGCTCGGCAGGTTCTGTGTCGAGAGTGTATGACCTTATAATCAAATACAGGTATTATATTGTCGGTGAGATAGATCTGCCGATCGAGCATTGTCTGTGCGGCATACCCCAGACGGATATTTCGAATATTGAAAAGGTTTTGTCTCACGAACAGGGGCTTGCGCAGTGTTCTCTGTTTATCAGCGAAAACGGCTATTTAAAGCAGAAATGCAAGAGCACTTCGGAAGCCGCAAAAACAGTCGCAGAAGAAAAGCGCATAAACTGGGCGGCTATATGCACAAAAGAAGCCGCAGATGAATTCGGGCTGAAAGTGCTTGACAAGAATATTCAGAATAACGACAACAACTGCACAAGGTTTATCGTTATCTCAAAACGCCCGATAATCACCAAAAAGGCGAATAAAGTATCGCTGTGTTTCCAGATGGATAATAAGCCGGGTTCGCTGTACACCGTGCTTTGCCGCTTTGCGTCGCACGGATTTGACCTTACAAAAATAGAATCACGCCCCGTGCCGCAGTCACGGTTCGATTATATATTCTATCTCGATTTTATCGGGAATATGAGAGAAGCGGCTAATTCACGCATGATCTACTCGCTGTATGAGGAGCTGCCCGAGTTTTCTTTCCTGGGCAACTATTGATTTTACAAATATTTTACAAATATAGATAAAAACTAATAAATTATATTCCTCCGGTGTCCTGCATATACTATGAGTAATAAGCAGGACGGAGGTATTTGCTATGAACGAAAAAGACGCATGGAAAAACTTTGTGAACAGCGGAAGTGTTAACGATTATCTCAGGTATGCTTCCGAAAGAAGCAGGACGAATGCAGACTCGGAGGAAGAAGATGAATTTCAGTACGGACGGTCTTGTGATAAAAGAGCAGATGATAAAAGACGGAAACAAGGTAATAACCGTTCTGACAAGGGATAAAGGCGTTATTCGTGCCTTTGTAAACGGCGTTGACAATATAAGAAGCTCCAAAGCAACCGCGACGGGGCTTGTTACATACTCTCAGTTTGAAGTTTATTCAAACTTGAAAGGAAAATATGTTATAGACGACGTTCACGCAAAAGACGTGTTTATGCCGCTGAGGAATGATATGAAAAAGCTTGCGCTTGCGCAGTACTTCTGCGAGCTGAGCGGACAGTTTGCTCCGAGAGAAACAAATGCGGAAGAAACGCTCAGGCTGATACTCAATTCTCTCTATATGATCGCCAACGATAAGCGATCGTGCGAGCAGATCAAATGTATCTTTGAACTGCGGCTTATGGCTGTTTCCGGATATATGCCCGACCTGGTGGGCTGCATGGAGTGCGGCAGCTTCGAGGATGACGAGATGAGGTTCTTACCCGAAAGCGGACAGATGATCTGCGGCAAATGCCTGAAGAATGACGAGGACAAAACGCATACTCAAACAAGTATGTTTATCGGGCAGACGCTTACAAAAGCAATGCGTCACTGTGTTTACTCGGAATTCGGAAAGCTGTTTTCGTTCAGAATATCCGACAGGGCTGCGGCGGCGCTCGGAGAGGTTACCGAAAAGTATTGTACTCTGCATACAGACAAACCGCTCAGAACTCTTGAGTTTTATAAACAAGTAAAGGACTTACCACCGGAACAGAGGTGAAATAATGGAAAACAATAATGAAAATATACTGCGTCATTACCGTGCGCTGGAGCTTGATAAAATTCTTGACCGTGCGGCGCAGCTTACAAGCTGTGAGGACGCAAAAAACAAAATACTCTCGCTTGCACCGTCAAAGAAGCTCGATAAGGTGAACTCTCTGCTGAAAGAGACAAGCGACGCTCATTCGCTTGCGGGAAGGTTCGGTTCGCCGTCGTTCGGCGGGCTTGCAGATATTACGGACAGTCTGAAACGGGCAAAGACGGGGTCGTCTCTTTCAACAAAGGAGCTTCTCGAAACGGCAAGAGTGCTGCATGTAATAAGAACATTAAAAGACTGGAGAAAAAGGGCGCAGTCGGGCAGCACCGTACTTGATATATATTTTGATACACTGCTGCCGTCGCGCTATGTGGAGGATAAGATCACGTCGTCGATATTGTCGGAGGACGAGATCGCAGACAATGCATCAACAGAGCTTGCCGCTATCAGACGCAAGATAAGGATTACTTCGTCAAAAGCAAGAGAACAGCTTGAAAAAATGATACGCAGCAGCGTTGTACAGAAGTATCTTCAGGATAATATCATCACCATGCGAAACGGAAGATTTGTTATTCCCGTCAAAGCGGAATGCAGAGGAAATGTTCCGGGGCTGGTGCATGATACAAGCGGCAGCGGACAGACGATATTCGTTGAGCCTATGTCGGTAGTAGAAGCCAACAACGAGATCAAAGTCCTCGAATCAAAAGAGCTTGACGAGATAGCAAGGGTGTTATACATGCTGTCAAGCGAAGTAGGCGACATAGCAAACAATGTGATAAAAAGCTACGAAGCAGCCGTAGAGCTGAATGTCATTTTTGCAAAGGCGGAGCTTGCCTATAAAATGAAGGCAACAATGCCTATAATGAACGACAAGGGCATTATCGATCTGAAAAAGGCTCGTCATCCGCTTATTGACCCCGACAAAGTCGTAGCGTCCGACGTTATGCTCGGTGAAAGCTTCGATACGCTTATCATAACGGGTCCGAACACGGGCGGCAAGACAGTATCTCTGAAGCTTATCGGTCTGTTAAGCCTTATGGCGATGTGCGGATTTATGATACCCGCAGCGGATAACTGCCGTCTAAGCGTGTTCGACAGAGTGTTCGCAGATATAGGCGACGAACAGAGTATAGAGCAGTCGCTTTCGACATTCTCGGCGCATATCACAAATACGATAGATATTCTAAAAAACTGTACGGAAAAATCACTTGTACTTCTTGACGAGCTTGGCGCAGGTACAGACCCGGTAGAGGGCGCGGCGCTTGCGATAGCTATACTCGAGAAGTTCCGTTCAAAGGGCGTAAAGGCGGCGTGTACGACTCACTACGCCGAGCTGAAAGAATTTGCGCTGCAGACAAAGGGTGTCGAAAACGGCAGCTGCGAATTTGACGTTGCAACGCTCAGACCCACGTATAAACTGCTTATCGGCGTTCCGGGACGTTCAAACGCTTTTGCAATATCGCTCAGACTCGGTATGGAGCATGAGCTTATCGAGAGAGCGGAACAGCTTGTATCGAGCGAGAGCAGAGAGTTTGAAAATGTTGTCACCGCACTGGAGACACGTCAGCAGGAGCTTGAACGAAAAGCAAAAGAGATAGAGAACGCACAGCGCAAAGCTGTCAAAGCGCAGATGAAAGCCGAACAGGAGCTTGAACGTGTGCAGAAGGAGTCTCAGAGAGAGCTTGACAGAGCAAGGCAGCAGGCGCAGGAGATACTCACAAAGACGAGAGCGCAGGCTATGTCTCTGATGGACGAGATGGAAGAAGCCAGGAAGCATATCGAGTCGGGAGAATCAGACAAGGCAAAGCTGAGGAGCAAGATAAAAGAGCTTGAAAAGACAGCCGATCCTGTAGTCGCAAAAAAGACGAACGAGGGTTATGTCCTTCCGAGACCGCTCAAAGCAGGCGACGAGGTGCTTATTTTCGATATAGACAGGAACGCTACGGTTCTCGAACCGCCCGACAGCTCGGGCAAGGTGCTTGTGCAGGCAGGCATTATCAAAACAAGGGTGAACGTTTCGGAACTCAGGCTCATAACAGCTAAGAAAAGCAAGAATACCTACACAGGCTCCAAACGAGCAACGAACAGAAGCAATGTTGACGTTAAGGCTGTGACGGAAGTCGATCTCAGAGGCATGACGGCAGTCGAGGCGATAATGGAGCTTGAAAACGCTATCGACTCCGCAATACTCATGAACATCGGCAGATTAACAATAATACACGGCAAGGGTACGGGCGTTCTC
>CADBRK010000131.1 GCA_902797065.1 uncultured Ruminococcus sp. | reverse complement strand
GCAGATGTTCTCTGTGATTTCACAGATGATGTTTCGCTTCTTACAAGCAGTATCGACGGCATTGTAACAGACGGCGCAACATACTTCTACGACGCATTCCAGAAGGCAAAAGAGGTTCTTGACGCAGAGCAGGATAAGGGCGTTAAGTTTGAGAGAAACATCGTTCTTTGCTCCGACGGTACTCCACTCGGCGGCCCCGAACTCGAAGAGTATGCTTACACGAAAGATGATTACAGCGATTATGCAAACGCTAACGCAGCTTTGAAGTACGTTGACGACAATCTGAGATCGGACACAAAGATCTACACAATAGGTTTTTATGATAACATGAGCGACAGAGAGCTTGCTTTTGCAAAGAAGTTCATGGCAGATCTTTCGACAGAGAAAACAGTTATCGTTGATAACGGCGAAGATCTTGTAGAAGCATTTGACGATACAGCTTCGACAATTATTTCCGACGGTACACCCGATCAGCCTGACACGGACAGCTCGTCCGATAAGGATACATCAAGCAATGATTCGAGCAGCTCGTCTTCAAGCAGCTCGTCTTCAAGCAGCTCATCTTCAAGCAGCTCGAGCCGGTCGAATAATAACAATAATAATAATAACAACAATAATAATACTCCTGCCGCTTCAACGCTTGCAGCAGTTGACACGGGCGACAGCACGGTATCTTTTGCAGTGGTTATTGTTTCGCTGATCGCAGCATTCGGCGTAATGGCTGTTACATTAAAGAAGAGAGAAACAGAGTAATAAAGTCTCCTTATTGAAAAATTTCCGTCTGTAGGCGTTGGCTTACAGGCGGGATTTTTCGTAAAAATATACAGTGATTTGTGTAAGTGCATGGGCGGCGAATCGCTGCAGCACGACAGATGTACAACTTTTTCTGAACAGATTTTGCAAAAAAGCCTTGACAAACGCACTTTAAGGTGATATAATTCTAACAATTGAATACATTAAACCGTTGAAGCGGAGATAACGGCAATGATGCCTTTACAGAGAGCCTGCGCTGCTGAGAGTCAGGTGAGAAACAAGTTGTCAAATGGACCGCGGAGGGCGCAGTCAAACGGAGTTTTCCGGAGTATTCTGCGACGTTAGGGCAGACGTCATTTGCCGGGGATATGTTGGTATCCTGCTAAGCGCACGGGTCATTCCGTGAATTAAGGTGGCACCGCGGATATTTTGTTTATTCGTCCTTAACAGAGTAGCTTTATTCTGTTAAGGATTTTTTATTTTAGCATTTTAAGCAAAGGGGTATTTGATATGCAGATTATTCCGACAATTGAAGAAGTAAAAGAAATAGCGTCACAAGGCAAATATGATGTCGTTCCGCTGAGTTGCGAAATGCTTTCGGACTTCACCACGCCGATCGAGACAATGAGAATTCTTAAAAACGTTTCCACGCACTGCTATATGCTTGAATCGGCTCAGGCAAACGACAGATGGGGACGATACACCTTCCTCGGCTATGACCCGAAGCTTGAAGTAACCTGCATCGACGGCGAGATGAAGGCGGGCGAACTGAAAATAAAGACAGACAATCCGTCCGATTATCTCAGGCAGATATTGTCGTCCTACAAAAGCCCGCGCTTTGATTATCTTCCGACATTTACGGGCGGTCTGGTCGGGTACTTTTCATATGATTATCTTTCTTACAGCGAACCGAGCGTCAAGTGCGATGTCGAAGACAACGAAGCGTTCAAGGACGTTGACCTGATGCTTTTTGACAAGGTGATAGCCTTTGACAACATGAAGCAGAAGATCATTCTGATAGTTAATATGAAGCTCGACAATATCGAGGTCGGCTACAATAAAGCGGCAGCTGAACTGAAACAGCTTGCCGATCTGCTGAAAAACGGCAGAAAAAGCTGCGAACAGCCCGGAAAGCTTCTCGGCGAGGTCACCCCTCTGTTTGACAAAGAACAATACTGCGCTATGGTGGAACAAGCGAAGAAATATATTTACGAGGGCGATATTTTCCAGATCGTACTCTCAAACAGGCTCAGCGCGCCGTTTGAAGGCAGTCTGCTGAATACTTACCGAGTGCTGCGGACGATCAATCCGTCGCCGTATATGTTCTATTTTTCGGGAACGGACGTCGAGGTGGCAGGCGCATCGCCCGAAACACTGGTAAAGCTTGAAAACGGCGTGCTTCACACTTTTCCTCTCGCAGGCACAAGACCGAGAGGAAAAACAGAGCTTGAAGACATCGCGCTCGAACGTGAGCTGCTTGCAGACGAAAAAGAGCTTGCGGAGCACAATATGCTTGTTGATCTCGGGCGCAACGATCTCGGAAAGATCAGCAGATTCGGCACTGTCGGGGTTGAAAAGCTGCACTCTATCGAGCGGTACTCGCATGTTATGCACATCGGTTCGACGGTCAGGGGAGAAATACGCGGCGACAAAGACGCGCTTGATGCGATCGAGGCGGTACTTCCCGCAGGTACGCTTTCGGGCGCACCGAAGATCAGGGCATGTCAGCTTATTGGCGCACTTGAAAACAACAAGCGTGGAATTTACGGCGGTGCGATCGGCTACATCGACTTTACCGGGAATATGGACACCTGCATTGCCATACGGATCGCGTACAAGAAAAACGGCAAAGTATTCGTCAGAAGCGGCGCAGGCATTGTGGCGGATTCAAACCCCGAAAAGGAGTTCGAGGAGTGTATGAACAAAGCAAGATCATCGCTCAGAGCGCTGGAGCTTGCACAGGAGGCGGAATAACATGGTATTGCTTATAGATAATTACGACAGCTTTTCATATAACTTGTATCAGCTTGTCGGCGAGATAGAGCCCGATATAAAGGTGATACGCAACGACGAGATGACCGTTGAGGATATAATCAAGCTTGATCCCGAGAGGATCATTATATCACCCGGTCCGGGCAGACCGGAGAACGCAGGCATAATAATAGACGTCGTGACACGTCTCGGAAGCAGATTTCCGATCCTCGGTGTTTGTCTCGGACATCAGGCGATCTGTGCGGCGTTCGGCGCAACCGTTACATACGCAAAACAGCTGATGCACGGAAAGCAGAGCATGACGTCTTTTGACACGGAATGCCCGATCTTCAAAGGCTGCCCAAAAGAAGCGAATGTCGCAAGGTATCATTCGCTGGCGGCAGATAAATCAACTCTGCCGGAGTGTCTGAAGATCACCGCAGAAACAGCCGACGGGGAAGTAATGGCTGTACAGCACAGGGAGTACCCGATATACGGAGTTCAGTTCCACCCGGAGTCTATTATGACGCCCGACGGAAAAACAATGCTGTATAACTTTATCAAAGGATAAAAATTAATTACAGAAGGGAAAATGCAAAATGATCAAAGAAGCTATTGTTAAGATCGTAAACAAAGAGGACCTCAGCTACAGAGAGGCTTACGACGTTATGAACGAAATCATGAACGGCGAAACAACACCCACTCAGAACGCAGCTTTTCTGGCTGCACTGTCAACCAAAAGCGCAAAAGCAGAAACTACCGACGAGATAGCAGGCTGTGCGGCTGCCATGCGTGACCACGCAATTCAGGTCAATACGGGCATGGAAGTTCTTGAGATAGTCGGCACGGGCGGAGACAATGCGCACAGCTTTAACATATCCACTACTGCGGCGATCATCACGGCGGCAGGCGGAATCAAGGTTGCTAAGCACGGCAACCGTGCGGCTTCTTCGAGCAGCGGCACCGCAGACTGCCTTGAAGCGCTGGGCGTAAATATTAACCAGAGTCCCGAAAAATGCATTGAGCTTCTGAACAGTGCGGGAATGTGCTTCTTCTTTGCGCAGAAATACCACACTTCGATGAAGTACGTCGGCGCTATTCGCCGTGAACTCGGGTTCAGAACGGTGTTCAACATTCTCGGACCTCTCACCAATCCGGCATCGCCGAGCATGCAGCTTCTCGGCGTGTACGATGAATATCTGGTTGAGCCGCTTGCGCAGGTTCTTATCAATCTCGGCGTAAAGCGCGGAATGGTCGTTTACGGCAAAGATAAGCTTGACGAGATCTCGCTGAGCGCACCTACAAAGATCTGCGAAATAAAGGACGGCTGGTTCAAATCACATACCATAAAGCCCGAAGATTTCGGCTTTGAACGCTGCACAAAGGATGATCTTAAAGGCGGTACTCCTGCGGAAAACGCGCAGATCACACGCGACATTTTTTCGGGCGCACAGGGTCACAAGCGCAATGCGGTACTGCTCAATGCGGGCGCAGCGCTGTATATCGGCGGCAAGGCGGATTCGCTTAAAAGCGGCGTGGAGCTTGCTGAAGAGATCATTGATTCGGGAAAAGCTCTCGAAACGCTTGAAAAGCTTATCGAAGTAAGCAATCTTCCGGAGGAATAACAATGGATATTCTGCAGCAGCTTGCGGCTCATGCACGGGAAAGGTGCGATCTGTTAAAAAAGAATACTTCCTTGCGGGAAATAAAATCCCGTGCATACTCCATGCAAAAAGGCAGCTTCTCTTTTGAAAATGCCCTAAAAAAGCCCGAACTTTCGTTTATCTGCGAGTGCAAAAAAGCGTCGCCCTCAAAAGGGCTGATCGCTCCTGACTTCCCGTATCTCCGTATAGCAAAGGAATACGAGAATGCGGGCGCGGACTGCATATCGGTACTCACAGAGCCGAAGTGGTTTCTGGGCAGCAGCGAATATCTTCGTGAAATCGCCGCAGAGGTGAAAATCCCGTGTCTGCGCAAGGATTTCATCGTTGACGAGTATATGATATATGAGGCAAAGCTGCTCGGTGCATCGGCAGTGCTGCTGATAGCATCAATTCTCGGCGAGGAGCAGTTAAAGGAGTACAAAGAAATATGCGACACTCTCGGTTTATCCGCACTCTTTGAAGCGCATAACGAAGGTGAAGTGCAGACAGCGATCAATGCAGGCGCAAGGATAATAGGCGTAAATAACCGCAATCTGAGAGACTTTTCGGTGGACACGGATAACAGCCGTAAATTAAGAAGCCTTATCCCGCAGGACGTTCTGTTCGTATCGGAGAGCGGAGTGACTTCGGCGGACGATATTCGTGCGCTGCGTGAGATAGGCGCAGACGCGGTTCTGATCGGTGAAACGCTGATGAAAGCTCCCGATAAAAAACAAAAGCTTATGGAATTGAAGGGAATGCTATGACTAAGATAAAGCTGTGCGGTCTTTCAAGCGTATCGGATATTGAAGCCGCAAATGCGATAAAGCCGGAATATATCGGGTTTGTGTTTGCCGAAAAAAGCAAGCGGTATGTGTCGAAAGCACAGGCAGCCGTGTTGAAAAGCAAACTTGACGCAGACATTAAAGCAGTAGGCGTTTTCCTTGACAACGATATTGATACGGTTGCGTCTATGATCGAACTCGGAATCATTGATATTGTTCAGCTTCACGGCAGCGAAGACGAGGAGTACGTCGCAAAGCTGAGAACCGTAACCGACAAGCCCATCATCAAGGCTTTTGTGATAAGATCTCAGGAAGATGTAAAGCGTGCGGAAAGAACAAGTGCAGACTTCGTTTTGCTGGACGGCGGCAAGGGCGACGGGAAAACTTTCGATTACGGTTTACTGGAAAATATAAAAAGGCCGTACTTCCTTGCTGGCGGGCTGAACCCCGGAAACGTAAGGGAAGCGATAAAGAAATTAAAGCCGTACGCCGTAGACGTAAGCTCCGGCGTTGAAACAGACGGCGTAAAGGACAGAGAAAAAATGGCCGCATTTGCGGCAGAGGTAAGAGGAGGAGAAAGAAAATGACTAATCCGAAAGGACGTTTCGGCATTCACGGCGGACAGTATATTCCCGAAACGCTGATGAATGCGGTGATAGAGCTGGAGCAGGCTTACAATCACTTCAAAGAGGACGAGGAATTCAACAAAGAGCTTACAACGCTTTTCAACGATTACGCCGGCAGACCGTCACGGCTGTACTATGCCGAAAAGATGACAAAAGACCTCGGCGGAGCAAAAATATATCTGAAGCGTGAGGATCTGAACCATACGGGCGCACACAAGATCAACAACGTACTCGGGCAGGCGCTTCTTGCAAAGAAGATGGGCAAAACAAGGCTGATCGCCGAAACGGGTGCAGGTCAGCACGGCGTAGCCACTGCGACAGCCGCCGCACTTATGGGTATGGAATGCGTCGTATTCATGGGCGAGGAGGACACAAAGCGTCAGGCTTTGAACGTGTATAAAATGAAACTGCTCGGCGCCGAGGTCATCCCCGTCAAAACTGGTACCGCTACGCTTAAAGATGCGGTGAGCGAAGCCATGCGCGAATGGACAAAAAGAATATCCGACACGCATTACTGTCTCGGTTCGGTAATGGGTCCTCATCCGTTCCCGACGATCGTGCGTGATTTTCAGGCGGTTATTTCCAAGGAGATCAAGGAACAGATGCTTGAAAAAGAAGGCAGACTTCCCGACGCCGTTATAGCCTGTGTAGGCGGCGGTTCAAACGCTATCGGCAGCTTTTACCACTTTATAGACGACAAAGACGTCCGTCTTATCGGCTGCGAGGCTGCCGGCAGGGGTATTGATACCTTTGAAACAGCGGCGACTATATCCACGGGAAAGCTCGGCATTTTCCACGGTATGAAATCGTATTTCTGTCAGGATTCCGACGGTCAGATCGCGCCCGTGTATTCCATTTCGGCAGGGCTTGACTACCCCGGAGTAGGACCCGAGCACGCATACCTGTACGACATCGGCAGAGCCGAGTATGTGGCGGTCACCGACGACGAGGCAGTTGACGCTTTTGAGTACCTTTCAAAAACAGAGGGGATTATTCCCGCCATTGAGTCGTCTCATGCGCTGGCTCACGCAATTAAACTTGCGCCGACTATGGACAAAAACAAGATCATCGTGATCACGATCTCGGGCAGAGGCGACAAAGACTGCGCGGCTATTGCGCGTTACAGAGGGGAGAATATCTATGAGTAACATAAAAAAAGCCTTCCGGAACGGAAAGGCATTCATACCGTTTATCACCTGCGGCGACCCCGATCTGCAAACGACTGCCGAGGCTGTGCGTGAGGCCGTAAAGAACGGCGCCGATCTGATCGAGCTTGGTATACCGTTCTCCGACCCCACGGCAGAAGGACCCGTGATCCAAGGGGCAAATATCAGGGCGCTCGCCGGTGGGATCAAAACCGACAAGGTATTTTCGTTTGTACGTGAGTTAAGGCAGGACGTCACGGTGCCGATGGTTTTTATGACATACGCAAACGTGGTATTCTCATACGGCGCGGAAAAGTTCATCTCGACATGCGCCCGGATCGGCATTGACGGTCTTATACTTCCCGATATTCCGTTTGAAGAAAAGGACGAGTTTATGCCGCTTTGCCGTAAGTACGGCGTTGATCTGATCTCGCTGATCGCACCCACCTCTGCCGACCGTATCGGAATGATCGCAAAAGAAGCCGAGGGTTTTATATACATTGTGTCAAGCCTCGGCGTAACAGGCGAAAGAAGCAGCTTCAGCGCGGATCTGAAATCCATTGTAAGAACCATACGCGAAAACACCGATGTTCCGTGCGCAATAGGCTTCGGTATATCGACGCCCGAACACGCAAAAGAGATGGCAGCGATCTCCGACGGCGCAATAGTCGGTTCGGCGATCGTCAGACTGCTTGAAAAGCACGGCAAGGACGCACCGCAGCATGTCGGCAGATTTGTGCGGGCAATGAAGGACGCGATGGAGTAAAAACCGGCAGGAAATCAACGGTAAAGCTCTGAGATAAAAAACTCGTTGAGCATATCCCACGTCTTTTCGTCCCTTTTGGGCAGTGCCTGCAAATACGCTGCTGTTTCTTCCATAGAGCGCAGAATGTATTCGTTTATTACTTCGATCGTCGGGATGATTTTTATTTCCGGTGAGTTGAGCTTAATATCAAGAAGATAGTCTGCATATGATTCAATATTCTTATCAAGGTATGCAGACTTCAGCTCATCGAAGAGCATCGGCGGCGGGCATTGACGTTCCATGATCCATCGGCAGGCAAGCAGCGGACGAAGAACATAAAAATACTTTTTTGCCTTAACCTCATCTTTGCCGCGAATATAGGCTATATAATTTGACTTTGCCGTTCCGAGATAATGATAGATGCTTTTGGACGGTGTGAAATACTCTTGAAGCAAAGGCGCTATTCTGTCGCAGAAATCGGTTTTGCGATAAACGATCGGAGAGTTGAACCATTCAAACAGCGTAGGGTTAGACTTATAGAGAAGGCGAAGCGTTTTGTCAAGATCCCAACCGTTTATGTCAAGCTCGCCGTTGATCGGAAGCTCGATAACGTCACGTGTTTTTTCAAGCTTAAGATAGTGCCCGGGTTCTCTGACATAAATAAACCTTACATCGTAATCACTGTCGGGAGAAGCAAATCCCCATGCTCTGCTGCCAGATTCGACAGCGTGCAGGATTCTGATGTTCTCATTGCGTTCAAGTTCAGTCAGTTTTTCTTTTATGATATTTTTCATGATTAACCTCCTTTGTGTTCAAAACAAAAATGGAAAACAATTCATTTTAAAAGCTCTGCTCTGCCGGAGCTTTTTATTTATGTTCTGAAGCTCTCGTGTTCGGGTCCCGTACTCTTATTTTACAAAAAATTCCGAAGTCATTTAAACTTCGGAACCGTTCCGGCAGGGGCAGAAGGACTCGACCGAAAGCTTTGCTTTCGACGGCTTGCGCTTGCACGCTGCGCCGCTCTGAGCTAAAAATGCTCCACCGGAGCATTTTCTTAACGCTCAGACCCTCTCGGGTTCGAGTCCCGTACTCTATTTAAAAAAAATTCCGAAGTCATTTCAACTTCGGAATTAATTTGGCAGGGGCAGAAGGACTCGAACCCTCGGCACGCGGTTTTGGAGACCGCTGCTCTACCAACTGAGCTATACCCCTGAATATTATGTTTTCGCACCTGAGTTTGACTCACTTGCAAAAAGTATGATACCACATAGATATGGTTTTGTCAAGCTTTTTTATACAAAAATTTGATTATTAAAAATTATTCTTTACAGATCATGTGTTTCTCGCCGTCAAAGCAGCGTTCTTCAAGCTTCGGGTCATAGCCGGGGAAGGTAAAGTGTTCCGGTCGGTCGTTTGCCTGAGCAGACCCTGGAATGCAGCAGGTTTAACTGCGTTTTTTAAGGCTTTTGGGTAAATATGTTTTAATAATTATTAATAAACAATTAAAATATGATAATCTGCCGCAAAACTGTTGAAAAAATGATTTAACTGTGATAGAATATTGATAACTATTCGACGGTTTAAAATACTTTGTAACAAAACGAAAGGTTGTGTAGACAAATGAAACGATTATACAGTTATGTTAAAACCACTTCTGCCATAGCGCTTGTTGTCATGCTGCTGCTTAGCATGATGTCGGGTGTGCTTACTCTGTCGGCAAGTGCGGACGATGTTAATCTGCCTGTGGTGGTGAATCATCCGACGCTGACGTATCACACGACGCCTAAGGGTGACTATTGCCGCTACAGTGCATTTAATGTTGTAATGGACGACTCTGCTTGTGACGATGCTCATAAGCTGGATGCGATCACTTCGATTGATTATTATATGGAGTATAGATATTCTTATTCTTCTTCGGGAACCGGTTCAAGCAGAGGTACCTATTATGATCTGGAAAACTATAACGTACCGGCTGAGAATCAGTACAGCAGCCGAGGATACATATATCTTCAAGATTTTAATATGCTGATTTTCCAGAATCCGTTTGTAGAGACAAATTTTGATAATTCGTATTCCGGTATTATTCAGAATTTTAAGCTGAGGCTTCATTTTGCCGACGGGTCTTACACAGAAGTATCAGTGCAGCCAAAAGAAGTTTTTGAATATACAATGACAGGTTATCAAGACTCGAGTTCGTATTTTTTAAATACTGCAAACACCGAGATTATTACACTCCCTGATTCTATGTCATTTGATGCGAATGCGTTTTTAAAGCTTGAAAATGCAATTGTTGCAGCCGAGAATATTAACACCACTACCAAAAGGCTTTATGTTAATTCGGAAAGTAAAAAAGATATTGTTTTGCCGATGGAGAACATGAGTTCCTATGTCTCGCTTGTACAGACTCGTGTGGGCGATAATATTGTCTACGATACTGAAAACAGCGTTGATTTTCTCGACAATGCAATAGGTCCTGTTCCGGAAGATACACAAAATACCGGAAGAGCCTTACAGCTTCCCGACGGCACGGTAGTAAGCGAAGAAGATCTTTCACCTGTGGTTGACTATCTTTTTTCAAAGGGATATTATTATCTGACGGATGCAAATCAGGAGAATGTTATCAGCTTATTAAAATTCTACTATGAATCTTACGGGAGATTGGGTAGTTCAATACCGACTTATTATGTTCCTTATGGCAGATACGCTTCATCGTTGATAGATATGGATCTTTTGGAAAAAGGTTATTGCTTATCGGACTATCACGCTCCGCTGCCAGGTACACAAGTTGATCAACAAACTGTAGAAAATCTTGTTAAAAATGCTGCTGCAGACGAATATGGTGGTATAACTCAATTTTTGCCGAGTTTTCGTATTTCTTTTGATACAACTACCGGTGACCCGAGCGACGAAGAATTAAATTCGCAGTCATTTGAATTCTTAACTTCACTTAAAGATTATCTGGAGAACGGAGCGTCGGATACTTTTAAAAATTTTGTTGTTTATAATTCTAATAATCCTACTATCGGTAGTCGATTAAGAATTTCATATGCATATATATACTATGGAAATAAGTCTTACAGTAATAGAACCTTTTGGTCTTGGGAGAATTTTACTGATTTTATTTCAAGATTCGATCCAAATAATACATCGAGTGAGAAGTATTTATATGTGACAGATTTACAGTCAACTTCAACAGATAATGGATGGGTTTCGCTGTTTCAGAGGGATTCTGCTTCAATGGTTGATTTTTATAATGAGCTTGCGGCTTTTGTACAAAACAGCAGTATGAACTCAAAGATCATTCCCGAGCAGTCTTTTACCACAAATTTCAGAACTGCAAAACTCACTCCGATCAAAGATATTTTAAACGAACTGGGCATTACAGAGACAACATCTGAAAAGAAGATAGTATTTGATACCGATACTTATAATGTGATTTCCGTGAACGGTGAAAGAGCCGATCTGACAGAACCATTTACCGTATATGCAGGCGAGTTTGTTGACACATTCAGCACCGAAAAGCCGACCGATAAGAATTATGTCGACGGCGAGTTTGTTGACAATACCGTAAGATTCAGTGCGAAGGATCTGAAAAACATAGAAAAGGGCACGGTTTATAATGTTGTCAATCAGGTTCAGATGATGAATGTCGGTGAAACACGTCTGGGACTCAACCTCGGTACGTATGTCAATACCGACGACGGTATTGAATGGATATATAAAGGCGATGTTTATTACCTCAATGGTGATATGATCAGAAGTGCCAATACATCCACCTATACCACCACCGAGTATAACACAAATGTTTATACTAAAAATAAGACAAACACAACCGCCGAAGTAGGTGCGATTCGCACCTCCGAATACAAGTGGGGCGAGATTGTATTTGCTTCAAGACCCGATCCCGTTGAAAACCTTGCCTTTGACCCGCAAAAAATAACCCTGTCATGGTCAAAGCCGCTTGACGAGGGTTTGGATGTTGAGCAAACCGATAACGGCATGATAAGCAAACAGGATGACCATGTCTATGTAATAGGCTACAAAGCAACGATTTATAACGAGGACGGCAGCGTTAAATTATCAAGAATTATTGAACGCGACACGGATGATGATAACGTTCAGCTCGCTATGAACAGCGGAATGTTTGAACTCGATAAGCACTACAAAGCTGTAGTTGTTTGTACAAACAATCTCGGTACCAGCGACGAACAGGAAGTTGACGTATGTGTACCTTCTCCTCAGATAGAAATTGTAATGTCTCCGGATCAGCCTGTATATCGTGATGATGATACGGTTATGTATGAAGAGACAGTTACCAATATCGGCATGACTAAGCTTACAAATGTACTCGTGATTAATGATCTTGAGGGCGAATATATTCCTCAGTCGGGACTTACATATAAAAAGGGTACGATGGCGCAGATCCATGATCTGAAACCCGGCGAAAGCTATACTTTCTATTATAAGGTTCCCGCAAGTATTGCGAACGGCGAGGAAACTCTTGTTAATTCTGTGGAGGTTACAACCTCCCAAGGTGCAGAAGATAACGACGAATGTACCGTAAGAATAATATACCCTGCAATTAAAGTTACAAAGGAAGTCGAAGACCGCACCTACAAGATCGGCGATACTGTTACATGGACAGACACGATCACTAACACAGGTGACTATACGCTTACAAACATCGTCGTAAAGGAATCTCCGGCAGGTGAGTTTGTCACGGATGAGGAGTATGAGACAACGGTAGATAATGGTATTATTATCCCGATTCTTGGTGCGGGAGAAAGCGTCACATTTACGTATGAAACCGTGATTAATAAGAGTGATGTCGAAGATAATCTGTACTCATGTACAACAACGGCGGCAGCCGACGAAGGAGTAAGCGGCGTATCGACAAAGAATGTTGCTGTTGAAAACGAATCTGATTCAGATACCGAGAGCAATACGGACAGCACAACAGGTACGGACAGTACATCCGGTACGGACAGCGGTAACGCAACAGACAGTACAACGGGTACGGACAGCGGTAACGCAACAGACAGTACAACGGGTACGGACAGCGGTAACGCAACAGACAGTACATCGGGTACGGACAGCGGCAGCGCAACAGACAGTACATTGGGTACGGACAGCGGTAACGCAACAGACAGCGGCAATGCAACAGACAGCACATCGGGTACGGACAGCGGCAGCGCAACAGACAGCACATCGGGTACGGACAGCGGTAACGCAACAGACAGTACAACGGGTACGGACAGCGGTAACGCAACAGACAGCGGCAATGCAACAGACAGCACAACGGGTACGGACAGCGGCAAT
>CADBRK010000130.1 GCA_902797065.1 uncultured Ruminococcus sp. | reverse complement strand
TTTTGTCGTCGTGCGTGCGCTCTCTTTAAGAGTGCTTATCTATATTATCACGCTTTTCGCGTTTTGTCAACACTTTTTTTGAAAAAAATTTTCGGTTTGCCGTATTTTTTTATGGCAAACCGAAAAGTTGTTACTTTTTTTGTTGATCAAGAAAAATCGTCTCACCGCTCTTGTCGAAATCAGTCGTAAATTTGGGGAGAATACTCTCCTTTCGCAGGCTTATTTTTATACCTGTTTTCTCTTCTTTATTATTGCTCTGCGCTCTTGACCGGGAATTAAATATATCATATTCAGCAGTATTGATAGTACCGTTCTGAAGATTATCATAATACTGCTGTCTGCTAATCAGAAGGTTTTGTTTCCCGCGCTGTATTCGAATAATCCGGGGAATATTTAGAATAGTAGCAAATACAAAAAATAATATAACTCCAACTAATCCAAATAAATCATTATTACCGTCCGACTTTCGTATGTAATGATTAGGGTCGTACGGATCTACAAACACCACCATCTCGCTGTTTGGACGAGACGAAAGTTTTTATGTATGATTATAAGGCAGTCCGTTATACATATATTTTATATCTACCGTGTATGTGCGCTCGGTAGTACGTCTTCCTTCTTCATTGGTTACAGTATCTTTATGTTCTATCGTGTTTACAACCTCTGCGGTAACAGGTATGTACGATTTCAATTGCGCTCTGAAACTCAGATAACCGATACCGAATTTCAATAAGAAGAACACCCACACCAAGATAACTATGCTGCCGATAATCTTGCCGGGCGCCCCACCTTTTTTTGTTCTGATTATATTTGTCATCTGTCCCTCCGTAAAAACAGCGGCAGTATAAAAATCACTGCCGCTCTTTAGTGTATTTCCGAAAGTATTATTTATCGTCTGCATCTACCTCTTCGTAGGTATACTGATTGCCCTCTTCATCCTCATATACATACTCATAAGAATTCTTGCCCTTGCCTTTTGAAGAAAGGCGCTTACTGTTTTTATGAGCCTCCTCGGTATCGCGAGCCGTCTTCTGGGTGAAGAACCACTGTAACGCAAAGTAAAGCATATACGCCGTTATCAGCAGTGTGATATGCACAAAAGGTATCCTGCCGCTTTCATCTGTAAATGCGTGTACCACACTCCAGCAAGCTATAAATGCCATGACATACAGCCATGAATACTTGATTGCTCGAAGCGTTACCTTCATTTCCATTTCGTCGGATCCTCTGAATCCCAATTTTCTGATATACTTGTTCATAAGCTTTTGCCCCTCTCAATTAAAATCCTTATACTATTATTATATCAATAATTTTCAAAATTTCAAGAGAAAAAATAAAGTTTTTATATCAATTTTATAATTAATTTTTATCATTACAATGAAAAAACCGATTTTTAACTCTTTAACACGACACTTTTTATACTTTGTCCCATATGTGTAAAAAATTTCGTCCGCGACCGATTAACTAAATTATCTATACAGACAATCTTCGTAAGGTGTAATTATTTTTTCAATTTTATCAATTATCTCCCCGCACTCCGCCCCGACAGTATTGAACAGTATTTCTGTCAGTATACCAAAGCATACAAAAGAAAAACACAGCGGTATTTCAAAGCCGTTCAGGCTGCCGCTCGTTGAGAGAACCGTCTCGTCAAAAATCGTTCCGAACCTGACGCTGTTGCCGACAATTCCGGAATGGGCACGGTAGCAGGAGAGAACGTAAAGTATTTTTAGATTCTCAAGTGTAACTTCGTTCTGGATTGCGCTGAAACTGCGGCTTTGGAGAATATCTCCTACCCACCAGTAATCGTGGAGATAGTTCCCCTGGCGGTTATAGGAAAGATAATCCCGGTACTTATCCTTTAGCTTATTATGTTCTTTTCGGGCTTCGACTTTAAGCCGCTGCGCCTGTTCCCGCTCACCTTCGCTCTGAGAATATTCAAGCAGGTAGTTGTAATATTTAATCCTGTCCCTTGACACCTTCACGGCATAATCGTCGATATAACGTTCAAGCAGCTCCTCTTTATCTTTATGTTTATACAAGAACTGCATAACAACCATAGATTCGTACAGAATACGGCTCAGAGCCATTGCGCCCTCGGGGTAACCGTGATACAGCAGCGTAAGTATTTCCTTTGTGGTGATTATCGCTTTCGAGTACGATTCGCCGAGTACCTTTGAAAACAAATCGCATGACGGCACATCGCCCATATCATGCATCATTTTTTCGCATTCTGTTACGATCTCTTTAGCTTCGTCATAATGCCATCGCTTAGCGTTATCAGCAAGCTCCTGCTGCGAAAAATCCATGCCATCACCTCACCTTCGGAAAATCTGCTTCCACATTTTTATTATACAACTTCCGGGCGATTAATAACAGATTTTTCTTTTAAAAAAACTATACAAACATTGTGGTATTGTTTTGGTTATAGTGTTACCTTACTTTTACGTCGAATTCCTTCCCGCACTTCGGGCACGAAATGGTGTGTTTTCCTTTTTTTGCGGGTACTCTGATGTACGCTTTACAGTTACTGCACTTATAATATCTGTGCGTTTTATATTCGGCGATACGTTTATATTGTATCTTGAAAAATGCCGATATTTTATCCGCATATTTTTTGTATCTTCTGTTCTCTGCCAATCTTTGCACGGTATTTTTTGACATAAATCTGAATACCGCCAGAAAAAAGAACGCAGGAACAATGAACCCCACAAGAATACTGTGAAAAAACAGATTCAAAAATCCGGTAATGAACCACGTGACCAGCAAAGCTTTATTAAGCGAATCAACTTTCCCGTAACGCTCATACATCAGTTTATTATATTGATCTTTCAGTATAAAAAATTTTTCCAACATTACTCTGCACCTTCCGAATTAATTTTTGTTACAATCAAATCGCCGACAGGTCTGATTCTGCCGGCGTAATATCATCTGTTGTTCATGGGAATATAAGCACGCTCGGGCATAATGCTCATATATGCGGGACGAATGATCTTGCCCGCGTTGATAAGCTCCTCTATGCGGTGTGCGCTCCAGCCGGATATTCTTGCAATGGCAAAAAGCGGCGTATAGAGATCGGGCGGCAGGTCGAGCATAGAATAAACAAAACCGCTGTAGAAATCTATATTCGCACTTACGCCCTTATAGATGTTTCTCTCTCTGCCGATAACGACAGGCGCAAGCTTTTCGACATTCTCGTAAAGTGCGTACTCTTCCATCATGCCCTTCTCCTGAGCAAGCTTGACAACAAACTGTCTGAATACTCTTGCTCTCGGGTCGGAGATCGAGTATACGGCATGACCCATACCGTAAATAAGACCGGATCTGTCAAAAGCCTCTTTATGGAGGATTTTTTCAAGATACGCAGAAACCTCATCCTCGTCGTGCCAATCCTTGACTGCCTTTTTCATTTCTTCAAACATTCCGCAAACCTTAACGTTTGCGCCGCCGTGTTTCGGTCCTTTCAGCGAGCAGAGCGCCGCAGCGATAGCCGAGTATGTATCTGTACCCGAACTTGTAACAACGTGCGTTGTGAAGGTCGAGTTGTTGCCGCCGCCGTGTTCTGCATGGAGCACAAGCGCAATATCAAGGACTTTTGCTTCAAGCTCGGTGTATTTTTTATCGGGACGAAGCATGAGCAGAATGTTTTCCGCAGTGGATTTATTCGGATCGGGATGATGTATGAAAAGATTATGATTATTCACGTAATTATACGCATGGTACGCATAAACGGCTATCATCGGAAATTCTGCGATAAGCTGCAGCGACTGACGAAGAACATTGTCGATAGAAATATCGTTAGCCTGATTATCGTAAGAATGCAGAGTAAGCACACTCTTTGCAAGCGCATTCATCATGTCGGAATTGGGGGCTTTCATGATTACGTCACGCACAAATGTATCGGGCAACGCTCTGTAAACGGACAGTATGCCTTTAAAATTCTCAAGCTGATCCTTTGTGGGCAGATTTCCGAACAGCAGGAGATACGTTACCTCTTCAAACCCGAAATTTGAATCCTGCGGAAAGCCTGCAATAATATCCTCGACGTTGTATCCTCTGTAGAACAGCTTACCGTCGCAGGGAACAGTTTTTCCGTCAACAATTTTGTTTTGTCTGATCTCGGATATTTCGGTAAGACCTGTCAGAACGCCTTTACCGTCCAGGTCTCTCAATCCTCGTTTGACATTGTATTTTGTGTAAAGGGCAGGATCAAAATTTGTATTTTCTTTGCAGATCTCTGCATACTTCCTGATCTCGGGCATTAGATCACCCTGTATTTTCTCAATAAATCTGATTCCGTCCGCCATGTTTAATCACGTCCTTCGCCGTATTATAGTTCTATTATACATCTAACGCAAATGTAATTCAAGCATTACTCTTCCTGTTTGCCAATGCAACCGAAAAGCTGTTCATCATCTCGTCTGCAAGAGTTATCAGCAGCCGGATCTTCTCCGCTCCCATACTTTCCGCAACTTCGCCGAAAACGCCGTTAACGTTTTCACATTCTTTATGAAGCACTGCCATTCCCTCTTTGGTAAGCTTTACTCCCGTGTTCCGTCTGTTCTGTACATCGACGCACCGAACAGCATACCCTTTGTTTTCGAGAGAAGTAAGCGTTCTTGAAATTGCAGGCGACGATACATGCAGTATCTCGGCAATACTCGAAACCTTACCCGTGTTCTTTTCGCTGTACGAGGACAGTTTATCTACAGCCATCAACACAAAAAACTCCGACTGAGAAACGCATTCAAGCACAGGAGAAAAATTCAGCATAGTAAGAGAGTGAAAAGTATTTATAATCATTGACCTTTGATCCGGCGTTATCATTTCTTTTAACCCACCTTTGGTGCGGATCAGAATATCATAATACCACTCCGATACCTTATGTGCACCGATTTAAACCGACAAATTATGTAACATAGTTACCATATAACATAGTTATTATACACCCTTTATCCGAAAAAAGCAATATTAATTTCTGTTTTTAAAAATCTTTTTACTTTTACATTCTTTTTTATACGGACACCGCGAGCAGCTGTCGTTAAAATCCTTATTATTCCTGACAATAATACTTGCGGAAATCGCCGCAAGAGCAAGAAAGATCAATAAAATGATAACCCATGAAATAATCACATCAAGCCTTCTTTCAGCCGGTATAAGGTCAGGCATTACGACCGTGCAAAAAATCAAAAAAAGTTAAATCAGCTTTCCCGTCCTATCTTTTTACCCTCCCTCAGTCAGCGTAGCTGACAGCTCCCTCTGTGAGCAAAGTCGTCAACTTAAGGTTTTTCAGTTGTGATTTTACTGAAAACTGAAGACTTAAAACTTAAAACTTAAAAATATCGGAGTCGCTTTGCTCCTATTTTTATAGAATAGGTTCAAAAAAATATTAATACAATAAAAGAGCGGAACGATTTTCCGCTATTATTCATTCAGAACGTGCAAAAAGTCAAAGAGAACGTTAAAAAAGGTTTTTCCGTCCTATCTTTTTACTCTCCTTCTGTCAGCATAGCTGACAGCTCCCTCGTAGAAGGAGCCTTGTTTTTACCGCATTTCATGCGGCTTTTTCTGCCTCCTCGTTGAGGGAGGTGTCACTGAGCGCTTTAGCGGTCAAGTGACGGAGGGAGTATAGCATTAAACCTGCATTTTATTTCAACTATGTTTTTGCACAGTCTCCATTTGACATTCAGCAAAAAACGGTGTAATATATTTTTTGAAAACAGTACGGAGAGTGATCCATGTGACAGACCTTACAAAAGATAATCCTACAAGAACGCTTATACGCTTTGCCCTGCCTATGATAGTAAGCGTGGCGTTTCAGCAGGCGTACAACATAGCCGACAAAGTTATAGCCGGCAGATATGCGGGAGAGGACGCTCTGGCGGCGATCAGCGCGTCGTACCCTATCACTATGATAATTATGGCATTTGCGCTCGGAACGAACATCGGATGTTCGGTGGTAATCTCCCGATTCTACGGAGCAAAAAAGTATGGTGACGTCAAGACCGCCGTAACGACTTCATTTTTCCTTGCACTGACTGCAGGGATAACTCTCTCTGTAATCAGCAAGTTTCTTTCGGCGCCGATACTCAATGCGCTTCACACCCCGGATAACATCTTTGCCGATACGGCTGTCTATCTTAATATATACATATACGGATTTATTTTTCTGTACTTATACAATGTATGCACCGGTGTATTCAATGCGCTCGGAAATTCACGAACTCCGCTTTACTTCCTTATTGCGTCATCTGCAGGGAATATTATTCTTGATTACATCTTTGTAGCGATACTTAACTTAGGCGTGGCAGGCGTTGCGTGGGCAACCTTCATAGCTCAGGGAATTTCCTGCTTTATGTCGATAATCGCACTCACAAGAGAGATCAAAAAAATAAAGACAAATTCAAAGCCCCCTCTTGTATCGTCATCCGCGCTGAAGAAAATACTGATACTCGCTGTTCCCAGTATATTACAGCAGAGTTTCGTTTCCGTGGGTACGCTGATGATCCAGGGCTTGGTAAACAAGTACGGTTCTTCCGTCGTTGCGGGGTACGGCGTGGCTATCCAGCTTAACACATTTGCGATAACGGTGTTTAACACCTCCGCAAATGCAATCTCTAACTACACTGCGCAGAACCTTGGCAGCGGAAACACCGAAAGAGTACGTCAGGGGTACCGCTCGTCGATTAAAATAGGCGCAGCCATTGCGCTGCCTTTTATCATATGCTTTACACTTGCCGGTACATTTATCGTATCTCTTTTTCTGAAAGACCCGACTGCACTTGCCCTTCAAACGGGAAAAGAATTCCTGCTTATCATTTCACCGTTTTATCTTGTGGTAATGGTTAAGCTTGCAACGGACGGTATAATGCGAGGCTCGGGCGCGGTAGGATTTTTTATGGCGTCTACTTTTTCGGATCTGCTGCTGCGTGTGATCCTGTCATATATTTTAACGCCGATATACGGCGTCAGAGGAATATGGTTCTCATGGCCGATCGGCTGGATCATGTCAACTCTGCTTGTAGTCTTTTTCTACTTAAAGGCATGGTGGCTCCCGAAAGACATGCGCAGCTGACTTTACCGGCAGTCCGTACGCTCCTGTTATCGGGTCACGAAAAAGCTCCAGACGCGGAGGGAGAAACGTGAAGTATCCCGTCATTAAACAGTAAAGCACAAGAAGAACGACAGAAGCCGTATAGTATCTCTGTATGTACGGCGCATAAACAATCAGGCGATACGATACTATAAACGACACTGCGGTAAATACAAAGCCGCAGCTTATATCGAGAAATGCGATATTTTTACCGAGTAGAAATGTGTATGCATAATAGAATAACGGAATAGACAACAGCAAAAAGTACAGCCCTATGACCTTGGAGCACAGAAAACGGCGAAACGGTACGCGCACCGTACACAGCTCAACAAACACCCAAAGCACATACGGCAGTGTGAATATCTTGATGTGTTCCCATATGCTTTCGTTCACTGATGCGAACACAGCTGCCCAGACTGCATTACCGCTCAGTCGGTATAAAAAGTGAAGCGCAACGGCGCAGACAGATACAAAAACAGCACCCGAAATTTCCATTTTCAGCAGGAGTTTTCGGGTGCTTTCGTTAATTATAGGTTTTTTCATCACAATTACTCCCGTAAATTTCATGTTACATCTTATGCGGGAGAAATGAGAAAAAGACCAAAAGAAAAGTCCGACTTTTCGGCCGGGCTTCTCTTTATAAAGGTTTCTTGGAAGATTTTCGGATTAGTGAGCAGATTCTGCAACAACACCGTACATACCAAACATCGGCATTACGATAGCAACTGCAACGATACCAACCATACCTGCAACGATAATTGTCATGGCAGGCGTCATAGCTTCTGTCAATCTCTTTGTTGATTCGTCTGCCTGCTCCTGATAAAGATCAGCCATCTTGTGCATAGCGTCGGAGAACATACCCGACTCCTCACCTACACGTACCATTGATACGAGAATAGCATCAAATACGGCATAATGGCTCATGGATACATTGATGGGAGTACCGATCTTAACGTCTTCGATAACCTGCGTTAAGCAGTCTTTCATAAAGATATTTGAAATAACGTCACGAGACAGTTCCAATGCTCTCAGAATACTAACACCGGCATCGGTAAGAGTAGCCATAATATTACAGAAACGAGCAATATACGTATTTCTCATAACGTCGCCGATAACGGGCATTTTAAGCAGGAACTCTGCAAGCCACATCGCAAATGAATCGTTATACTGAAGAAGGAATTTAAAGCCGACAACAATACCAACAACGATAATAAGAACAAGCCACCACCATGCAAGCATGAAGTCGGAGAATCCCATAACGGCTTTTGAAATAGCAGGAAGTTCTGAACCGAATGAAGTAAATACATTACCGAACGAAGGAAGAACG
>CADBRK010000129.1 GCA_902797065.1 uncultured Ruminococcus sp. | reverse complement strand
GTACAGGTGAGCTTATCCATCAGCCCGATAAACGGGAACAATACCAGAACGTTGGCAAGTCTGAACAGCGTGTTCACCAGGGCTATCGAGAATTCATTCATCGTCATTGATGTAAACGAGAATGCGAATAATGAATTGAGTATGTAGAATCCGCCTCCGCAGATCACAACGCCGAGTACCGATGACAGAAGATAAATAAACGCTGTGCGTTTACCCTCGATGCTTGCCGCAAGGGCGGAGAGAAGTACGGGAACAGCCGCACCTATCGAGATACCGAATAATATGGGCAGCGCCGTCGCAAAATCGATCGCGCCCGTGGCGGTCAGCGCCTGGAGAATACCGACAGACGCCGAAGCGCTTTGCAGAACGGCTGTAAACAGTGCGCCGACGAGTATACCTACCAGAGGATTGGCAAACATTGTCAGCAGATTGATGAACGCAGGGCTTTCTTTAAGCGGCGCTACGGATTCACTCATCGAGCTTATTCCTACCATCAGCACAACAAAGCCGAGGAGAATATCGCCGACGGTTGAGTGACTTTTGGAGAAAGACCTGAGGATAAATCCTATGATCGCGATTATCCCCGTTATCGTTGTCGTAGACAGCAGCGAAGCCCATTGTCCGACGCCGTCGATCTCAGATAATGCGATGATCCAGCCGGTGATGCTGGTTCCGAGCAGTGAACCGAGGATAATACCGATCGACTGCCTGAATTTCATCATGCCGGAGTTTACGAATCCGACAGTCATAACCGAGGTTGCCGAGGACGATTGTATGATCGCGGTAACGCCTGTTCCGAGGATAATACCTTTGACGGGAGTGTTTGTAAGCTTTGCCAGAAGAAGTTCAAGTCTGTTTCCCGCTACACGTTTAAGTCCGTCCGACATGAGCGACATTCCGAACATAAACAAAGCTATACCGCAAAACAGGTTAAATACGTTTGATATACCCATAAAGGGCAGCCTCCTTGTTGTTACTGATGCGTTTATAGTCCTTTTCAAAATACGATGATAAAAAAATCAAAAACCTTATCACTTTAAGTTTACCACATTCCAATATTAAAGTCAATCAAACGGAATGATTTTATCGAAAAGAATGAGTTTTTGTTTCAAAAAAAATTCCGACTGCAAAACAGCCGGAAGTATTGTATTCATTCGCCGAGTGCGTCAAGCATCTGTCGGGGGTTATCTGCAGCCTTCACTTTTTTAAAGACCTTTTCAATAATGCCGTTTCCGTCGATAAGATAAGTCGTGCGGACAACGCCCATACTTACCTTGCCGTAGTTTTTCTTTTCCTGCCATACGTCGTACGCTTTGATGGCTTCAAGTTCGGCGTCGGATAAAAGAATAAACGGAAGATCATACTTTTCGGCAAATCTCTTGTGCGACGCTGCGCTGTCTTTGCTGATGCCGATGACCACGGCGTCCTTTTCGGTAAACTGCGGATAGAGTTCCGCAAAGCCGCACGCCTGCTTGGTGCAGCCTGCTGTGTTGTCTTTTGAGTAGAAGTAAAGTATTACTCTTTTTCCTTTGAATTCATCAAGAGTACGCACATTGCCGCTGCTGTCGGGAAGCGCAAACGACGGTGCTTTTATTCCTGCGTCAAGCATATTGATCCTCCATATCTTTGTCTGTTTTATATCCGATATTTGCAACGATGTCGTTTTGTACATAGAAGTACATATACGAGTTGCCGATATAATATCGGTATTCGTCCTCACATCTCATCCAGTCGCTGCCGTATACATCATAGACTTTCTGAATGCTGTCGCCGATCTTTATATCCTTCTCGGTAACGATATTGTCGGAGAAGATCTCTATCGCCGCAATAATTTCGTCGCCGCTTTCCGTATCGTACACGGTATCTATCGAAAAATCCTCGTAGCTGTACAATCTGCCGATGATCTCACCCTCGGCGTCCTTTGTATCGGTTATATGGAGAAGTTCTCCGAGAATTTCCTCGTGATCGGATATATTATCGCCAAGCTTGATTCTTGATTCTGCGATCACAAATTCAAGGTCGGATTCCTCGAAAGAAGTTGTTTCGGTGTCTGTATTCTCCGTGTCTGTCTGTGTATCCTTGCTGTCTGTTTCGGTTGTTTCGCTGTCTCTTGCCTCTGATGTATCGGTATCCGTATCCGGGTCGGCTGCAGAGTCCGATTCGCTGTCGCTGTCGGTATCGTTCTTTTCGCTGTCGCTTTCGGATTCGGAGGATTCCTCATTTTCTGAAGCTTCGGATTCCTCGTTCTCGTAATAATAGTAGTAGAACGTTGTTTCTTCCGTTGAGCTTACTGTGCTGCTTGCAGCGGAAGAATTATTTGCTTCGCTTTTGTTCTCGTTATCCGAATCAGTCTCATTGCTGCCGGTGTCCCAATCCGAATGCTTATGGCTTACATCGACTTCCGTGCCCGACGCGAGAGAATCTATTGATGTGTCGCTGAACAGCGGCTTTGAATATACGTCTGTTCCCGCAGAGACTTCCTGAATATCGCAGCCGCTCAGCATAAACACGATAATCAGAATGACAGCTGTGATTATAGCTTTTCCTTTCATAGAATTGCACCTTCCTGTGTCATAAATAATAATTCGTTTTTGATAAAAGGGCATACCCCTCTGACTCTAATTATATCATTTTACGGCGAATAATCAAGCAAGCTGAAATAATTCTGTTAATGTTACAAAAAGTTATAGTAATTATTCGATTATTTAATTAAATATTACTATAGCACTTTATGATTCTTTTTGTAAATCGTTATCTTATTGTTGACTTTCAATAAAAATTGTGATAATATTATTATTGGAATTTGTTTTCTGACCCGAAAGCGCGTCTGACGGAGAAGAACGATAATAATACTTAACATGTCGTTATCTCCGTTCGCTTTTCCGGGCGGAGATATTTTTATTATATGGAGGTAAAAATTATGAACAGAGTTGCACTTATCGGAATAATGATCGAGGATAACGAAGCTTTTGCGCAGATCAACGAGATCATTCACGACTACTCGCAGTATGTGGTCGGCAGAATGGGTCTGCCAAATGTCAGAGAGAACCTGAATGTTATAAGCATTGTTCTCGACGCGCCGAACGATGTTATCAACGCCGCCGCAGGAAGACTTGGCCGCATAGAGGGCGTAACGTCAAAGGCTGTCTACTCCAGGCTTGACGAGGAGTAATAATAATGAAAAGGCTTATTGATAAGCTTTATGAAACTCAAAGCCTTGACATCTCCGAATACCGTGAGCTTATTTCGGGCAGGAATGACGAATTGTCAGATTATCTGTTCTCGCTGTCGAGGGAAGTAAGGGAGAAGTATTACGGGAAAAGCGTTTATATCAGAGGGCTTATCGAATATACCAATTATTGTAAGAACGACTGCTATTACTGCGGTATCAGGCGAAGCAACAAGAATGTTTCCCGATACAGGCTCGACAAGAATGATATTATGTCCTGCTGCAAAGAGGGGTATGAACTCGGCTTCCGTACGTTTGTGCTTCAGGGCGGCGAGGACCCGTACTTTACCGACGAAAGAATGTGCGGTATCATTTCCGATATAAAGAACAATTACCCCGACTGCGCGCTTACGCTGTCGATAGGGGAGAAAAGCCGCGAAAGCTACAAAGCGTTCTTTGACGCAGGCGCAGACCGTTATCTTTTAAGGCACGAAACAGCCGACTGCGTTCACTACGGTAAACTTCATCCGCAGGAGTTGTCACCGGAGAACAGAAAACGCTGTCTGTACGACCTAAAAGAGATCGGGTATCAGGTCGGTACGGGCTTTATGGTCGGTTCGCCGTTCCAGTCAGCCGAAACTCTTGCAAAGGATATGATATTCCTGAAGGAGCTGCAGCCCTCTATGGTCGGTATAGGGCCGTTCATATCGCATAAGGACACGCCGTTTGCGGATAAGCCTTCCGGTACGCTTGAACTTACTCTTTTTATGCTGGGGCTAATCAGACTTACGCTTCCGTACGCTCTCATACCGTCAACGACTGCGCTCGGAACTATTGCGCCGAACGGACGTGAACTGGGGCTTAAAGCAGGCGCAAATGTAATTATGCCGAACCTGTCGCCCGTTGAGGTGAGAAAAAAGTATATGCTGTATGACAATAAAATATGCACGGGCGAGGAGTCCGCTCAGTGTATAGAGTGTCTTAAAAACCGTGTGTCGTCTGTGGGTTACGAGATAGTTACCGCAAGGGGCGACGCCGCCAATTATATTAAGAATCAGAGGTAAATTAAAATGTATGATCCGAAATCGCTTAAAGCAGAAGATTTTATAAACCACGAAGAAATACTCGCTACTCTGGAGTATGCAGAGCAGAATAAAAACAACCGTGAGCTTATCGAGGAGATACTCGAGAAAGCAAGACCCAAGAAAAAGGGCAACGGTTATGTATGTCAGGGACTGTCGCACAGAGAGGCAAGTATTCTGCTCGTGTGCGATATACCCGATCTTGTCGAGAAGATGTATAAGCTTGCACGTGAGATCAAAGAGGCATTCTACGGCAACAGAATAGTAATGTTCGCTCCGCTGTACCTCTCCAACTACTGCGTAAACAAGTGCGTATACTGCCCGTATCATTATCAGAACAAGACTATCCCGAGAAAGAAGCTTACTCAGGAAGAAGTCGCACAAGAGGTTATGGCTCTTCAGGATATGGGACACAAGCGACTTGCGATAGAAGCAGGCGAAGACCCCGTGAACAACCCGATAGAGTATATTATAGACTGTATCAAGACTATCTATTCCGTCAAGCACAAGAACGGCGCTATCCGCAGAGTCAATGTCAATATCGCCGCTACAACGGTTGAGAACTACCGCAGACTCAAAGAAGCCGAGATAGGCACATATATCCTGTTCCAGGAGACGTACCATAAAGAAAGCTACGAGAAGCTTCATCCGGCAGGACCCAAGCACAACTACGCTTATCATACGGAAGCTATGGACAGAGCTATGGAAGGCGGCATTGACGACGTCGGTCTGGGCGTGCTTTTCGGTCTGGAACTGTACAAATATGAGTTTGCGGGACTGCTTATGCACGCAGAACACCTTGAAGCTGTTCACGGCGTAGGTCCTCACACGATCAGCGTACCGAGAATTAAGCGCGCAGACGATATTGACCCCGATGTATTCGACAACGGCATAGACGACGATACATTTGCAAAGATCATTGCTTGTATCAGAATTGCAGTACCGTATACGGGAATGATCGTTTCAACAAGAGAGAGCGAAAGCTGCAGAGACAAAGTTATCGGTCTGGGTATTTCTCAGATCTCCGGCGGTTCGAGAACTTCCGTCGGCGGTTACGCAGGATATTCCGCAGACGAAAGACCGCACGACACCGAGCAGTTTGACGTATCCGACCAGAGATCGCTCGATGAGGTTGTAAGATGGCTTATGGATCTCGGTTATATTCCGTCATTCTGTACGGCGTGCTACAGAGAGGGCAGAACGGGCGACAGATTCATGACGCTGTGCAAAGCCGGACAGATTCTCAACTGCTGCCACCCCAACGCACTGATGACGCTCAAAGAGTTCCTGGAGGATTACGCTTCGCCCGAAACAAAGGAGATAGGCGAGAAGCTTATCAAAGAGGAGCTTGAAAAGATACCCAATCCTAAGGTCAAGGCGAAAGCTACCGAGTATATCGAGAATATCCACGAAGGCAAGAGAGATTTCCGTTTCTGATAAGCAGAGGTGCAAAATGAGTCTTAACAACACTCCGAATTCCGACAGAGTACATATAGGTATTTTCGGCAGGAGAAATGCGGGAAAGTCGAGCATCATCAACGCGGTAACGGGGCAGGACCTTGCGATAGTGTCCGAAACGAAGGGCACAACTACCGATCCCGTATCAAAAGCGATGGAGCTTCTGCCGCTTGGACCCGTTGTTATTATTGATACTCCCGGCCTTGACGATTCGGGTACGCTCGGCGAGATGAGAATATCAAAGACGTATCAGGTGCTGAACAAGACGGATATTGCGCTGCTTGTCATAGACAGCGCAGTCGGCATGACGGACGACGACAAGAGGATACTTGACCGCATTATTGATAAAAAGATACCTTATCTCATAGTATATAATAAATCCGATCTTCGGGAAGTGACAATATCAAACAAAAACGAGATCGCCGTAAGCGCGCAAAGCAGGCAGAACATACACGAGCTTAAAGAGAGGATAGCCGCTATTGTTCCCGAGAATAAAGCGGAGTTCCCGATCATTGCCGATAAGGTTCAGAGCGGCGACTGTGTTGTCCTTGTAATCCCGATAGACAGCTCCGCTCCGAAGGGCAGACTTATTCTCCCTCAGCAGCAGACGATCAGGGAATTGCTGGACTGCGGCTGTACCGTGCTTGCCTGCCGTGACAGCGAGCTTAAACAAACGCTCGATTCGCTGAAAGCGCCGCCGAAGTATGTAATAACGGATTCGCAGGCCTTCGGCAAAGTCTCGAAAATCGTACCCGACGATGTATGTCTTACTTCGTTCTCGATACTTTTTGCAAGGCATAAGGGTAATCTCTCCTCGCTTATCAAGGGCGCATACACGATAGATAAGATTGAGGACGGCGACGTTGTTCTCATCAGCGAGGGCTGCACTCATCACAGGCAGTGCGGCGATATAGGCACTGTCAAGCTGCCGAAATTCATCGGGGAATATACGGGCAAAAAGATCGAATTTGAATTTACGAGCGGCACGGAATTTCCGTTTGATCTGTCAAAGTACCGTCTTGTGGTACACTGCGGCGGCTGTATGCTCAACGAACGTGAGATGAAGTACAGAATAAAATGCGCCGAGGACGCAGGCGTACCAATGACGAATTACGGTATGACTATAGCTCATACTAAAGGCATATTAAAGAGAAGTATGCAGATTTTTGAAAAAGATGTGATATGACAAAAAGGCTTCCGTGCAGTGCGCATGGAAGCCTTTTGAAGTTTAAAAGTCGTCGGCAGTAAAAGTGTATACCTTGTCGTAGTTCTTATCTACAACAATATCGACGGAGAAGTCTGTAAGATTGTACACGCATGACCACTGTGTTACAAACGGTTTGATAACCTCGTCAACATCAGCCGCACGGTCAAGCAGAAGATGAATCGCAAGTGGAATACCCGTATTGGGTTGGAATTTTTTTATCCAATTTTCTTCTTTTTTATGCGTGACACTTGTAAGTTTTTTATTCGAATGATATAATTGACGGGATAAGTATATTTAAGGAGCAGTTTTAATGAGTAATCTCCCCAAGGATTTTTTATTACAGATGAAAGCGCTTCTCTCCGATGACGAGTACGTGCGTTTTATAAACAGCAGAACCGAAAATGCGTACAGAGGGATACGTGTAAACACGCTGAAATGTTCGGCGGATAAGATCAGAAAATTTATGCCGTATGTGAAGGAAAAATCTCCGTTCTGCAAAGACGGTTATTATATTCCTGCGGATATTTCGGGTATAGGCGACGAACCGTTTCACCATGCCGGAGCATTTTATGTGCAGGAGCCGAGCGCGTCAACGGCAGTGACGGTGCTTGACGTACAAAAAGGCGATTACGTTCTCGATCTGTGCGCCGCCCCGGGAGGAAAATCTACGCAGATCGCTGCCGATCTCGGCGGTACGGGGCTTTTGTGGAGCAACGAGATAGTCAAAAGCCGTGCGAATATCCTGCTGTCCAATATCGAGCGTATGGGTATATCGAACGCGGTCGTGTCGAATTGTCACCCCGATACTTTGTGCGGACGATTGACTGGATATTTTGATAAGGTGATTGTGGATGCTCCGTGTTCCGGCGAGGGTATGTTCAGGAAAGACCCGGAGAGTATTTCGGAATGGTCGCTTGAACATTCAAGATCGTGCGGCGAGCGGCAGCTGTCTATTCTGAACAGCGCAGCCAATGCCCTTAAAGACGGCGGTACGCTTGTGTATTCTACGTGTACGTTCTCGGTGTACGAAAACGAAGATGTAATAGAGAAATTCCTGAGTGAACATAAGGATTTCGAGCTTGCAGACTGCGGCGTAAGCTTCGGTAAAAGAAGCATGGAGAAATGTCTGCGGATCCTGCCCGAACACGGCGGCGAAGGACATTTTGTCGCAAAGCTTAAAAAGTCGGGCGAGATGTACGGACATGACGGCTTTTTTGCAAAGTCAAAACCGTTCCCCGAAAGGGACGCTGCGATGTCATTGTACGACGAGATATTGACACGGAGAATATTCGGAGATGATCTTGCGAAGTTCGGCGATAAGATAGTTATACTGCCGAATGTTGCTTTGCCCGATATGTCTGGATTGTCCGTGCTGCGTGCCGGAGTATTGCTGGGCGAAATGAAGAAAAACAGGATAGAGCCGTGCCATGCGCTGTATATGGCGGCGGACAGGGAACATCTGAGGAATTATATTGATCTGTCTTACGGCGACAGCCGCCTGAAACAGTTTTATCACGGAGAAGAAATTGAAATAGATTCCGATGTGAAGGGCTTCTGCGGCGTACTTGTCGAGGGAGTTTCCACCGGATTCGGTAAATCGGGCGGAGGCGTTCTGAAAAACCGTTACCCGAAAGGACTCAGAACACTGAGATGATGAGGAGATATTATGCAGAAATTATCCGATATAGGTAAGATAAAAGAAATACTCAATAAATACGGCTTTTCTTTTTCAAAGGCGCTGGGGCAGAACTTCCTTGTAAATCCGTCGGTATGCCCGAGAATGGCGGAGCTTGGAGGCGCAGCAAAGGGAGTCGGAGTTATCGAGGTGGGTCCCGGTATAGGCGTGCTTACGTATGAGCTTGCAAAACGTGCCGATAAGGTAGTTGCCGTGGAGCTTGACAAACGTCTGCTGCCCGTACTTGAAGAAACTCTCGGCGAGTTTGATAATGTAAAGGTTATCAACGACGATATACTGAAAATTGATCTTCATAAGCTGATTGAAGATGAGTTCGGCGGTCTTGACGTAGTTGTATGCGCAAACCTGCCGTATTATATCACCTCGCCGGTTATCATGAAGCTGCTTGAAGATAAACTGCCCGTAAAGTCAATTACGGTTATGGTACAGAAGGAGGCAGCCGACAGGCTGTGCGCCGATCTCGGAACAAGGCAGACGGGCGCGGTCACTGTGGCTGTGAATTACTACGCAAGGGCTGAAATGCTTTTCAAAGTATCATCGGGCAGCTTTATGCCGCCGCCGAAAGTTGACAGCGCCGTAATCAGGCTTACACTGCACAAAAAACCGACGGTAGATGTCAAAGATGAAGAAACTCTGTTCAGGGTTATAAAGGCAGCTTTTGCCCAGAGAAGAAAAACTCTGCTCAATACACTTTCGGCAACACTCGCCATAGACAAGCCTACGCTTGCGGCGATACTCGAAAAAGCGGGCGTCCCTCAGACTGCGCGTGCGGAACAGCTTTTGATGAAAGACTTTGCGGCGATCTCGAATGAGATCTATGCTTCGGAAAGTGCAAAAAAATAATAAAATTGTAATTATAAATTTAAAAATACCCTTGCAAAATTTTCTGTTATATGTTATTATGGTAAAGATGTAAGTTACATTGGAGGTGGAAACCATGACCAAACTCGTAATAGAATATATTCTCGGCAGTATTCTTCTTATTTTCTCTGTAGCTATGATTATCGTAATCATTCTCCAGGAGGGTAATACTCAGGGACTTGGCACTATTACAGGCGGTGCAGATACATTCTTGTCAAAGAATAAGGCTCGTTCGCTTGATGCATTCCTTTCCAGATGGACAAAGGCTTTTGTTGTCGGTTTTGTGATCGTTGTAATTGGCATTAACTGTATTGAGCATTTTATGCCGGAGTCATTCGGAACGTCGGAAACTGATACCGGCAGCGATACGACCGCTTCTTATTCGGAGACTTATGATCTTGCCGAATAATTTTGATCCGGGCATTGCGGACTCTTATTGAGTTCGCTTTTCTTTTTATGAATTGGTGATTTTATGAAAAAATATTTCAACAGAATGTTAATTTTAATAGTATCATTGCTGGTATTTCTGCCGTCGCTCACCGCAAACGCAGTCGAGGTCAACGGGAAAGAAGCGCAGCTTGGTCAGATAATAACCTACGAGATACACGCTTCGGGCTGCACGGCGCTCATTCAGGCAATAGATATTGAAGTAACATATGACAGCACAGCGCTTGAGTATGTCAAGGACAGTATAAGCATGCCCAACCTCACGGGTACTCTTGTGAACGACGGCGACAAAGACTCGATAAAATTCAATGCCCTGTCGTTGGAGGGTTTCGGTTTCGGCGATGACGATTTAGTGGCTTCCATGCAGTTTTGTGTAATAAGCGATCATGCGCCGTATCTGTACATAAAGTCCGATATAAGGAACTTTATTGACGATACTCTGACGGATCACAAAGACGAGTATATCTATTATCTTACTCTTACCGAGGACGAGATCAGAGTCGTCGAGAATACGTCCGAGAGGATAAACGAGAATATTAACGATGATCCTTCCGCAAGCGATACCGCTTCCGCAAACGAAACAGAGTCGGCTGTATCAACATCTTCAACGGTTCCGGGCGAAGAGTCGGAAGTATCTTCCGTTCCGTCATCGTCCGGCGCGGCTGAGACTTCTCGGCAGACGGTATCTTCTCAGGTATCCGTACGGACTTCGGATCACCCTTACGGCAGCAATCCGCATGACGATACAGTGACGGCAGTCGCAAGCAAACCCGCAAATTATTCGGTGATTTTCTTTGCGGCGGCAGGAATGCTTTTGCTGATCGCGATAATCGCAGTAGTCTTTCTGATAACCATAAAGCATTCGGACGGTGACAAAGAGTCCGATAATATAGAAACTAAAAAATAAACAGAGGTGCACTATGAAAAAGAAATTATTATCCGTACTCGCATTATTAATGAAAGTTTTTGCATTGACATCATTGATCTCCGTAACAGCCTTTGCGGACGATGCTCTTACCGTAAACGGACAAACAGTAAACAAGGGCGACACTGTGACATATGAGTATTATGTCGGCGGCGTGCAGAAGGAAGTCGGCGGCGCAGGCTGCTATATCAATTTTGACACAAGCTTTCTGCAGTATATAGACGGTTCGATCGGCTTTGACGTGTTCAACAACGCTATGCATAACATTTCGGCTGATGAGGGAGCGATATACTTCTCTGCCGTAAACGCATACGGCTATGATCTCAAAACCGAGAGAATGATAGTCACCGTTTCGTTTAAGGTACTCGACACCGCTCAGGGCAGCACAACGGTAAAGTGTGAGTTCGATGAGTTTTTCCCGAATGACGAAGAGATGAAGGACTATACCAAAGACGAGTACACGGACAGAGAGGTCACAACTGTCAATACATACGAAAAGAACGAAGCTCCGTATCTCGGAACGGACGCAGACGAGATGCAGCAGTATATGACTTCCGACAGCTTTAAGATCGAAGATATGTTTGTCGGCGTACCAAACGAGAACGTACCCGATTCGGCAAGATCCGATGTTTCCGTGCCTTCAATCCCCGAAGACAAACCCGACCCCGAAGACGGCGGCAAATCATCGGGTAAAACTATCCTTATTGTTATCATAGTAGTATTTGTTCTTGCAGTGGCAGGCGCGATCGGCTTCACTGTATTCAACAAAAAGAAGAAGTAATCATGAAAAAGGTTCGCATACCGATACTCGAGGTATCGAATATTGTCAAAAAAACAAAAAAGGCTTCCCTTGACGGCGTGAGCTTTTCCGTACCGTCGGGAGACAGCCTTTCGATATTATGCAAAAACGGCGATGTCTGCGATCTGATGTTCGATATTCTTGCGGGTTCGGTAAAACCGGATAAAGGCAAGGTGTTCTTTAAAGGCGACGACGTCACAAAAGAGAAGAACGCTTTCGGCACGGTGTCAAGAGTGAGCGCCGTACCAAAACGCAAAACGATCAGCGAGATCGCCGCCGCGCCTATAGTAAAGCGAGGACTTTCCCGTACAATGACAGCCGTACTTGTAAAAAAAGAGCTGCCGTCTATGGAACTTCAGCAGTACGGCGAACAGCCTTTTTCTTCTCTGCCCGAAAATATCCGGGCAAGGGGAGAGGTGTTTGCGGCGTATATGTGTTCGCACGAGCTTATTGTATTGAACGAGCCATTCGCCGCTTTATCGGAAAATGAACGCAGATCGGAGCTTGAAAGGTTTCTTGGTCTCAAAAAGAAGATAGGGCTTTCTCTGCTTGTTTTCACCAAAGATATTGACATAGCCGCAGCGTGCGGTGATGTTGTTACGGTAACAGATGATTCGCTTAAATCAAAGGGCATGATCGCTGTTACAAACAATAAAGCAAAGGTCAGGGAACGTCTGGAGGAGCTTTACGGATAGTGTAAAAATCTCATTCTGTAAGGGGTGAATATTATGAAACATATATTTATCGTCAATCCTGTGTCGGGGCAGGGGAATGCCTCACAGATCATCTACAGCAGCCTTTCTTCTTTGGGGAAGGAATTTGAATGTTCTGTTTACCTCACAAAGGGCAAGGGCGACGCAGAAAAATATATCAGGAAATACCTTGAATCTCACAGCGAGGCGGTGCGTTTTTATGCGTGCGGCGGCGACGGTACGATCAACGAGGTTGTAAACGGCATAGCCATGTACCCTCAGGCAAGCATGACGGTATATCCGTGCGGCAGCGGCAACGATTTTGTCAAATGCTTCGGCAGCAAAGAGGATTTTCTTAATATCACCGAGCTTACACGAGCAAAGGAAATACCTATTGATGTGATGAAGGTCAACGACAGGTTCTGTATAAATATCTGTCACTTCGGCTTTGACTCTTATGTTGCAAAAAAGATGGACGAGGTGCGCTCGAAGAAGCTTATCGGCGGCAAAAATGCCTATACAACGGGCGTAGTTATGGGGCTTGCCAAGGCTATGAAGAACCGTGCGGTCATCACTGCCGACGAAGAAGTGATGTGCAGCGGAGATTTTCTGCTGTGTACCGTTGCAAACGGCAGGTATGTCGGCGGAAAATACAAATGTGCGCCCAAAGCTATGATAAACGACGGACTACTCGATATATGTGTTTCTGATCCTGTTTCAAGGGCGAAATTTGTAAGCCTTGTTAAATACTATGCGCAGGGTACGCACCTTACAGACCCGAGATTTAAGGATTTTCTGCATTACAGACAGTGTAAACACGTAGAAATAACTGCCGACGACGGATTCTGCATTTCTCTTGACGGCGAAGTAGTACCGATGCCTTCTGCCGTTATAGACATTATCCCGAACGGCATCAGATTTGCCGTTCCCGAAAAGATACTCTCGGGGAATCACGATACGGCAATAATGCAATAATACAAATTAAACTCCTGCGCTTGGTGTGCAGGAGTTTTTTGCGGTGGTAGAGTTATTACTGCTTGATGAATTCGCTGTCGGCGGCAACATCTTCGACATCATCGTGCCAGAACATTGCGATCGTATCGGCGTCTTTGTTAGCAAGCTGAATATATCCGGTTCCTTCGGTATATTCAACCTCGGATGTTTCGTTTCCGTCCTCGTCGTACGTGTATACGGTCTTAGTGCAGTTTTCGTAGAAAAGAACAGCTCTGCCGTTCCACTCGCCGCTGAAATCCCACTCGGCATGCTCATATGCGCTGCTTGACCATCTTACATGAACAGAATAAATGTTGTCTCCGCTGTTTGTCACGGTGACAACGCCCCTGCCCGCTATGGATTCCGTGTATGTGCCTGCGAAAATATCTTCGTCGGCGTTCTCGGTATCTTCACTGTCGGATTCTGTTTCGCTTTCGGGTGTGGCTTCGCTCTCGGTGTCTGCTTTGCTTTCGGGTGCAGATGTGCTCTCGGTGTCTGCCTTGCTTTCGGGTGCGGCTGTGCTTTCGGGTGTAGCTTCACTGTCGGACGCCGTTTCTGTTTCGGATACATCTTCCGTTGACCCGGCAGCGCTTGAATTCTCGGCTTTTGATTCAACAACCGTCTGCTGTGACTGCGCGGAAGAAGCTGTATCTGCTGTGTCGGGACTCTTTGTGCAGCCGGCAAGCAGCAAAGCTGCGGCTAACACTGCAATAAATATCTTTTTCATAATAAATCCTCTTTTCATTTTTTTATCATTGTAAATCTATTTTTTAAGATTGTCAAGAAAAAAAGAAGAAGTCGACACATTTATGCCGACTTCTGACTTGATTTTTATTCTGTTTTTGGTTTCCTGATTTTTGAAATTATAAAATAGCTTACCGCTGTTATAAACAGTATTATGCTTATCCATTGAGAGGTTGACAATCCGAAATATATGCCTCGGACGGTGTCGCCTCTTAAAAATTCATCGGAGAACCTCAGGCACGGATATATTATCATATATAAAAATACGAGCTTGCCGTTCATTCGGTTCTTCTTGTATATCGCGAACAGGATCAGAAAAATAACCAGATTTCCGAAGGATTCCAGCAGCGGAGTAGGGAAGCGGCAGACGTCGTTAATTTCGGGTACCAATGTGTTGTTGTGTACTGTAAACCCGAACTCCGATTCTATGCCGTAGCAGCAGCCGCCCAGAAAACAGCCTATTCGTCCGAAAACATGGAACAGCGGAATGCAGAGCGCAAATGTATCTCTGAATTTCAGCTTCATTTCTTCGGGGTATTTCCTTGTGAATATTACGAATGTGATCAACGAACCCAAAAATCCTCCGTAGAACACCGAACCGCCGAAGCATGCGGATAATACACCGATTATCTCGTTAAAAGACAATTTGCCGATATTTTTGATAAGCTTGATCATAACATCAATATGCGTAAATCCGAAAACTATATGACCGCCTATCACCAGCCCGAGAAATGTCGGGACAGCCAATAATACCACGTCTTCAAAAATCAGACCGTACGATTTGGTATTGCGGTAAAAAAAATAAACGGAAACAATACATCCGATAACAGCGCACAGACCGTATGTGCCTATCTCTCTCCCGAAAATATCTATCAGCGGACACATAGAACCTCCAAATTAAGTAAAAAGTAAGACCGCCGATTTCTCCGCGGTCTTTTGGCATGTTATGTAACTTTTGCTTACTGCAAGGAATCCATCATGCTGGCCCAGTCTGCAGCTGATGCCGAACCTGCTGCGCAAAGTACGCAAACTGTGCAAGTAAAGAAACCGATTCCAGAAAGAATAGTACCAATGATCGAAAGAACAAGACCTGCTGTAGCCATACCCGAAGGAGCACCAACAGACATCATGAGCTTTCTTGCCTTGCCGGCACAGATAATACCAGCGATACCGCAGATGAGTGCGATAAGATTAGCAAAGCTAAGCCAGAAGAAAACTACAGAAACAATACCGAGAACCAACGAAGCGATAGCCATACCGCGTCCCGGAGGATTCTGATTAGGCATATAATCTACCTCCTTTCCAAAATTAAAGTATAAAATCATACTTTATCCAAATTATAACACGCATTTAACAGTCTGTCAATATATTTTTCATATTTTAATGTAATAAATCGAATAATACAGAATTATGAGAAAAATATAGTTACTTTTCCGAATATTAACAATAGCAAAAGCAAAAGCAAAAGCAAAAGCTCATGAATGGTATCACGAGCTTTTTTGGAAACTTATTTTGTATTAAAAAGTAATCTCGTCTCTAACATATTACCAGGCACCTTCTAAGAAACCTCTCAAACCTGCCGCTATACCTATGCAGAGTACGGACACCATAATGAACAGCCCCGCAAAGCATATGCCGATAATGGAAATAATGATTGAAGCCGTTGCCAACAATGTAGAACGATTATTCGAAAGCAAAACCTTTTTGCACTGTGCGGACATAACAAGCCCTACTATACCGCATATAAGAGAAACCAACAACAGTATTATCATGAAAGGTGCGTAGAAACAAAAACCGTAAACCAGAATACTTGCAACGGAAATAAGGCTCAGCGTGAATCCGACGGTTAATTTTGCGGTGACGCTTCCCTTTGTCTGTACAGGCATCGCCTGCGGATACTGCGCATTCTGATAACAGCTGCCCTGATTCTGCCCGGGATTATAAATACCGCCCTGGTAATTATTGTTCGGGTACACAGCACCCTGCCCGTAATACGCGTTCTGATAGTGCGCAGCATTGTTCGGACTGCCGCCCCTGTAATTGTTTTGATATTGGTTTTGATTCTGATTCTGATACTGATATTGGGGATATGACATGATACTCACTCCTCGGATTAGATTGTGTTGATCTGATAACTGATTTGTCATACGTATTATAACAAAGAGCATCATAACTGTCAATAGAAATACACAACAGAAAAGACCGCCGATTTCTCTGCGGTCTTTGGAAAATTTGATTATTACCAGTAATAGTATGTAGTATAAGCGCCCCATAATAAGAAATATCCGAGGAGTGATAATCCCGAAAGACATGTGCCTATAATGGAAAGTGTAAGCGCGGCAGTTGCTTTGCCTGTGGGGAGTCTGTATCTGATCAGGGCTTTCCTGCACGGAACGGCAAGAACGATACCGATTATACCGCATCCGAGAGTGAGAAGGTTAAGAAGACCGAAAAATAAGCCGAAAATTGCCGCACACGATGTGGAGATAATACCGAGTACCAAAGCGGCAGTCAGTCTTGAATTGAACGAACCGCCTCCCGAATTGCGGTTATTATAGCCGTAGTACTGATTGTATTGATTCTGATAATCGTAATAATTACTTAACTGATAATTGTTTTTGTTATCGTAGTATCCCATTTGATTCCCTCCTGACTGTCGATAAAAAACAAGCCTGTATACATTAAAAATTATATCATGCAATAACTATTTTGTCAATATGTTTTACAAATATTGGAGTAACGACGAAAATTATATTGAATTTATCATATTGTTACTATCTGATCGCAGTCATCTTAAACAAGGAGCTAAGCTCCAACAAGCTCGCTTGATTGGAGCGAGCGACGACGTCAACAAACGTCGTGGAGCTTTAGCTCCTCCGG
>CADBRK010000128.1 GCA_902797065.1 uncultured Ruminococcus sp. | reverse complement strand
AGAAAGATCGAGAAACTCAGGATGGAGCTATTGTTGCTTTTTATGAGCAAATATAGATTGGCTATTATTCAGTAGACATTAATTATATGTGGATGGTGATACGAATGATCGATACAGCTTTTATATCCGAGAGAATTGCGCAGTTAAGAACAGAAAAAACGTTTCCGCAAGGGACATGAGCCTTAGTCTTGGGCAGAGTCAGAGTTATATCAACAATATTGAAAACAAAAAGTCGCTGCCGTCTATGGAGATGTTTTTGTATATATGCGACTTTCTCGGCGTTGAGCCGGAGGACTTTTTCGCACGGGATACCGCAAGCCCGAGCCTGCTTTATGAAGCTGTTGAAATATTCAGAACACTTACTCCGAAACAGCTTGAATTAATGATTGCTGTTGCAAAAGAAATGAAATAAAACCAAAGCCCTGCGTGATGCGATAGGAATCGAGATCGGCGCAGGGTTTAATTTATTAAAAAAATTTCCAAAACCCCTTGACATCTTAATCACTATATGTTATTATCATATTGTAAATAACAAGGGAGGCGATGAAAATGCAGTCCGAAAAAGAATTTTTATCCGAATACAGACTTGATAAATACGAACGTCCGTCCGTGACAGCCGATATAGTTGCCCTTATGATCCGCTCAACGCAAAGCGACAATTACCGGCTTAATTCCGACAATAAGCTTTCCGTGCTGCTGATAAAGCGAGGCGGTCACCCGTTCAAGGATCACTGGGCGCTTCCGGGCGGTTTCATGGTTCCGGGCGAGACGGTGGAAGAATGTGCGCTTCGAGAAACAAAGGAAGAAACAAACGTGTCGCCTGTTTCGATCATGCCTGTCGGTGTATTCAGCAAGCCGGGGCGTGACCCGAGGGGGTGGATCATCTCAAACGCTTTCGTTTCGATCATCAGCGAGGAGTCTGTAGATCAGAAGGGGCAGGACGACGCAGCGGACGCGCAGTGGTTTGACGTGGAGTTTGAACAAAACGAAAACGGTGACTACAGTTTGCAGCTTGGCTGCGGTGATGTCAGGCTGAATGCCCTGCTTGAAAAAAATGAAGAAAAGTTCGGCAGAACCTCTTTTACCGTAAAAGACAGCGGCGGTCTTGCATTCGATCACGCCGAGATCATCGCCGCCGCGCTGAGTATGCTCAGGAACGACGCAAAGAATTTTGATGTTGTCTTTGATTTTTTGCCCGAGAAGTTCACGCTGTCGGCTTTGCAGCGTGTACAGGAAACAATAATGAATATCTCGATACTTCCGGCTAATTTCAGGAGGAAGATCAGCGCTTATGTGATCGAGACAGACGAGTACACGCAGGGCGCAGGACACCGCCCCGCAAAGCTGTACAAAAGAAAGTAAAACTGATTTTATTCCGTTTTAAATATGAGAGGAGAATACACAATGAAAAAGTTTTTGGTAGCAGTAGATTTGCAGAACGACTTTATTGACGGCGCACTCGGCACTAAGGAAGCCGTCGCTATAGTACCCGCAGCAGCCGAGAAAATAAGGAGCTTTGACGGAGAAGTATTTGCTACTCTCGATACGCATTACGAGAACTACCTCGACACCGCCGAGGGCAAAAACCTTCCCGTAACGCACTGCGTAAAGGGTACGGACGGCTGGAAGCTTAACGACAGAATACAGGCCGCTCTCGACGAAAAAGGTTACACCGCAGTAGAGAAAATAACCTTCGGTTCGGTTGATCTGCCCGAAAAGATCAGAGAAGCTGCAGGCGGCGAGGAGTTCACGATCGAGCTTATCGGGCTTTGCACAGACATCTGCGTTGTGAGCAACGCGCTTATTCTGAAAGCTAATTTCCCAGAGACGAATATTGCCGTTGACCCGGCGTGCTGCGCAGGCGTGACGCCCGAAAAACACACGGCGGCGCTTGAAACTATGCGCAGCTGTCAGATAAATATCAGAGAGAATTAATCAAGGGAGTGATATTATGGATTGCCGCAGAATATTTGACCGGGGGATCAAATTCCATCACTACTGCAACACCGCATACCCGCTGCGCCCCAATTCTCTGGCACAGTATGAGCTTCACGACAATGACGAGATATACAAAGCCGTGAGGGAGAATATCGAAAGTCAGAAAGAGCTTTGTCTGTATGTACACATTCCGTTTTGTCAGTCAAGATGTAAGTTCTGCGAATATGTTGTCCTTGATAAGCCCTCGGACGATGACCCCGATAGATACACCGAATATCTGCTGAAAGAGATCGAGATGTATCGGGAGATCATAAAGGATAAGCCGATCGTAGGCTATGACCTCGGCGGCGGTACTCCGTCGTATCTGTCCGTTGAGAATCTGCGCAGGATAACCGAGTCGATCAGGCGTTTTGATCTGCGCCCCGATATTTATATGAGCATTGAGACGACACCCGTAATTGCGGCGAATGATTACGATAAGATAAAGGCGATAAAAGACCTGGGCTACAACAGGATCTCTATGGGCTTCCAGACAGTTTCGGAAAAGCTGCTTATGTCGCTCGGGCGAGAGGGCTCAAAGTTCATATACGAGCGGGCAGTCGAGAATATCCGCAAAGCAGGCTTTGACAGGCTGAATATTGATCTTATGTATGGATTTTTGAACCAGTCCGACGAGGATTTCGCGAATACAATTAAATATACTATTGCTTTGAAGCCCGAGTTTATAACGCTTTACCGCAATCGTTACAAGGGTACAAAGCTTGAAGCCGAATCGCAGGGCGTAACGCTGTACAAAGTCAACCGCCAGTACGACATCGCTTACCGTCTGCTCAAAGAGTCGGGGTATATCGCCAACAACGGCAAGAACACCTTCAGCAGGATAGAGGGCGATATGGGAACATCGTCGTACCTCACAAAGCGTGTAATCGACGCAGTTTCTTACATCGGATTCGGGCTGGGCGCTCAGTCGTTTGTCGGGAATTACCTTGCGTATAACTTAGGCTGCGCAGATCATAAGCTGAAAAAGT
>CADBRK010000127.1 GCA_902797065.1 uncultured Ruminococcus sp. | reverse complement strand
CCACAAAACGGAGAAAAAGTCAGTTGTTAAACATCAAAAAAGTCGGCTGTTTATGCGCACTTATGGCATTTTGCAATCGACTAAACACTATAAGGGCAAGGAGGATATTCTAAACGCAATTATCGACGCTGCGGAAACTCGTTATGAGGAATACTTTGGTTCCGATCGAAAAATCGGAAAGCTTCCGGAAAGCAAGGAAGAATTCATTCGGATGACGATGGGAAAAATATCGTTTACCATTCATGACCCGATGATTGCAAAAATACGAAAATTTCTCGTTCAGGAGCAGTTCCGAAGCATTCGCCTTGCCGAGATCACAACCAGGCATCAGTTGGACGGAATACAGCGAATGTATATGAGAATTATTGAAGGTATGATGAAAGTCGGACTGTTAAAAAACGATGATCCGGAACTTCTTGCGACAGAACTTACCGCACCCGTTGTTCTTTTGATCGCTAAAGCAGACAGACAGCCGCAGTGCGAAAGGGAAGTCATGGAAAGCATAGAAAAGCATATCAGGCATTTTTGTGATGTGTATATGAGTGAGTAAAATACTTTGAATACAACGAATAAAAGAAAGATGAACAGGTATTTTACTATGGAATTCCTTGAGAATATCATGCCTATTGAAGTGAACCCGAATGATACATCACGTGCAGCGGCATTCAAACTCTGGATAAACGCACCGAATCCGATGGTGACATTTTTTAAGACTCTTGATGTTACAAATCTCGTCAGAATTACAAAGAAAAAGCATCTGAAGTTCAATATGCTCATGAACTATTGTATCGGCAGGGCAGCAGTTGAAATTCCGGAGTTTTATCTACTTCCTGTCGGTAATAAGCTGATAAAGTACGATAGAATTGCTGTGAATACGATCGTAAAAAACAAGAACGGAGAGGTAAACTCCTGCGATATTCCGTTTTCTGATGATCTTACTGCATTTAATTATGATTACCTGAAACTTACTCGTAACGTTTTTGATAGCTGTATCGATCATGACCTTTCGGCGGACAGTATGGTTATCGGCACATCGGCTATCATTGATACCGAATTAGACGGCGCAGTAAACGCATACTGCGGTGTGTTCAATAATCCGTTTCTGATCTGGGGAAGATACAGAAAAAAGCTGTTGCGGTATTATTTGCCAATCTCGTTCCGGTTTCATCATACGCAGATGGACGGCGCACACGCAGGCAGATTTCTTGAGAACTTACAGAAAGAAATGAACAAACTAAGATAATATAAAACAGGAGGGTATTTTTTATGAAGACATATTGCGGAGCAGTCTGCGAAGGCTGCAGTTTTGGAGAAAAATGTAAAGGCTGTGTGAGTACCTGCGGTTCTCCGTTCGGAGGCAGATGTACAGCTGCCGAATATATAAAGATCGGCGGTATGGCGGCGTATGAGACGTTTAAGGAACAGCTAAAGGGCGAGATCAACAATTTGCTTAAAGCCGAGAACTTACCGGCAGCGGAAAACCTTTTCGAGCTTGTAGGTGAATTTGTTAATCTTGAATATAAGCTTCCGAGCGGTGAAAAGGTGAAATTCCTAGATGATAAAAACAATTACATTGGTACGCAGATCGAGATTCCCGATACGGACATTTGCTGCGGCGTTGTCGCTGATACGACGTTTATATTGATCTGCACCTATGGAAAAGACGGGAGCAACCCGGAAATAGTGATGTATAAAAGACGCTGACAGGAGGTAAAACAGCATGGTAGTACGACAGATCAGAATTGATTTTAATGTAACGCCTGAGATCAGCAGATTTTTTTGTGTTTATGAAACTCGTTTTGCCAAAGTATATAGCATCGTTTAAGGAAGAAAATGGAGGGTAAGCTGACAGTTTTCTTTGATGACCCGTTCTGGGTCGGCGTGTTCGAGAAATTTGACGGAGGCAAACTGTCCGTTTGCAGAATAGTGTTCGGCGCAGAGCCGACCGACGCAGAGATATATGACTTTATTCTCGGAAATTACTATTGCCTCAGGTTCAGCGCGCCCGTGAAAACCGAAATAAAGCAAAAAGCTGATAACCCTAAGCGCCGCCAGAGAAATGCGCGAAGGCAGCTTGAAAATACAGGTATCGGCACCAGATCTCAGCAGGCATTGCAGAAGCAGCGTGAGGAAATGAAGATCGAACGAAAAGAGATTTCCCGTGAGCAAAGAGAAGCCGAAAAACTGCGGCAGTTTGAACTGAAACAACAAAAACGAAAAGAGAAGCACAGGGGTCTCTGAAAAATGAGTAAATACGAATCATTATGGAACTGGATAGAAGAAAACGGCACAAGCAGCTTTAAGCTTACATTTTCCGAGATAGAGAATATAACCGGCGTGCCGATAGATCACTCGTTCCTGAATTATAAAAAGGAATTGACGGAGTTTGGTTTTAAGGTTACAAAGATATCAATGAAGGAACAAACAGTAATGTTTGAAAGAATATGAAATTTTTGTCGTTGATGTAAAAGATAGAAGATAGAATAATATCTTTGGAAGAGATGGAATTATGGCATATGAAAGCGAGAGATGGCGTTGTGATGTTGGGGGGAGAGTGATTATGTGTAGTTATTGCAAACATCGTGAAAAGGGGTTAACGTGTAAAGCTTTTCCGAACGGTATACCCAGAGATTTAATGATGAGGGAGGAACACGACACACCCTACCCCGGAGACAACGGTATAAGGTTTGAACCGAAAGATGAGTAAACAAAGCCGCTTTGAGCAATCAAGGCGGTATTTCCATACTGTTTAAAAATCGGCTTGCTGTATTGATTTTTTTGTTGTTGACATCTAAATGTGAAAGTAATATAATTATTGTGTGAAATTGTTTAGTGTTTTTTGGAGGATCAGATCATGATTTATAATAACATTCTGGAGGCTGTCGGAAAAACTCCGATAATAAGACTCAACAGACTGCCCGACCCCGACGGCGCCGAGATCCTTGTTAAGGTGGAGGCGCTCAATGTCGGCGGTTCGATAAAGACCCGTACTGCATTGAATATGATCGAACAGGCGGAAAAAGAGGGGCTTATCAATAAAGATACTATCATCGTGGAGCCTACCAGCGGAAATCAGGGTATTGGGCTTGCGCTTGTCGGCGCTGTAAAGGGATATAAAACTATTATCATTATGCCCGATTCCGTAAGCGAGGAGAGACGCAAGCTTGTGCGTCATTACGGTTCGCAGGTCATGCTGATACATGATTCGGGCGATATCGGCAAATGTATAGACGAATGCTTGCAGACGGCTCTGCGTATGAAAGAACAAAACCCGAAAGTGTTTGTTCCTCAGCAGTTTGCAAATAAAAACAATACACTTGCGCATAAGCGTCATACAGCACTTGAAATTATGGCTCAGGCAGCAAGACCCATTCACGGCTTCTGCAGCGGTATCGGTACAGGCGGCACGATCACAGGTATCGGAGAGGTGCTCAAAGCTCAGTATCCCGATATTCAGATCTGGGCGATCGAACCCGAGAACGCCGCTATCCTTAAGGGTGGTACGATCGGAACGCATATTCAAATGGGAATAGGCGACGGAATAATTCCCGATATTCTCAACCGCAAAATATACGACGATATTTACGTTGTTACAGATGAAGAAGCGCTCGAAACATCAAAACGTCTTGCCCGTGAAGAAGGCCTTATGTGCGGAATATCAAGCGGTTCTAATGTTGCCGCAGCGCTTAAGCTTGCAAAGAAGCTGGGTAAGGGCAAAACCGTAGTGACGATCCTGCCCGATACGGCAGAGAGATATTTTTCGACACAGCTGTTTTTTGAGTGATTTGTAAGTACAAAAACAGCATCGAAAACATTTCAAAAAGAATGATGTAATCGATGCTGATTAGCATAAGTGTCAATATTATAATATTCAATTTGTTATTAGAAATTATTAAAACTATTATAGTAATTGTCTATGTCTTGCAATTGTATGTTGCCGTTTTCAATGTCTTGGCAAAATTTATCTGCTAAATTCTTTGTAAGCAATTGTTTATTGTAATAATCAAGGACAAATTCACGACAGCTTCTTCCATTTACAATTATATCAGAGTGCTTAGTTAATAACCAGTTGCCGTTGCCGCCGCCTAATTCCCTGATGCACCATTCAGGGTAATATTTTCGATATATTTCTTCTCTTTTACCCTGCTTTGTAATTTTTTGGCTCTCAATATAATTAAATAAAAACATTTAATCCACTCCTTTGTAATTATAAATTAATTAATATTGACACCTATACAGAAATCATTATAACATAAAATATTAACGCTGTCAATATGTAAAACGCTTAAAGTTAAATTTTGAATGATTTTGAATGAATGTAAATAATAATTTCAGATTATAAACTTAAAGTAGCTTGGCTGGGTTTATTTCTGACGACATATAGGATAGCATATCCTTTTTTGATAATTTGCCTCAGAGTTAAGGGAAACCTTAGAAAATAACTCCTCAGAAGGAGAAACCGTTATCAAAACAGGGAATCTCAGAACGAATTCCATATTATCTTGATGATGGACAGAGGAAAGGATTTCCTTGATACAATAGACGGCTTTAAACTCCATTGCTATTTTCAATATGGATTGCTTGAACATGTTGAGGATATTTATACAATAAATCTTGTTCCTTAGGCATATTTTATGAGGCTCATTGTGTTTGATGTAACAGACGGAAATGGCTACGGTATTTTGTTTGAGTTGAAGAGTTTTATTTTGACTTTTGAGGGCGACTATGTAATAATGGACATTGAGCGAGATGAAAGGACTCTCGCAGGAATTTCATCAGGAAGGATAATGACAGGCTCATATACATTGAGCTGATAAAAATAGGGGGATAACATGAAATCATTGAAACAGGTCCAGGACGAAAACGACATTATGGATGTTTTTACGGTTGAGGAGTTTCTTGGTCTGCTTTCCGACGGAGACGTCAGCCCTTATGATTATGACTCATACGGCTATTACCATGACGGTGAAAATCTCACCGAAGAACCTGTTGTTCTGATAGAAAGCTATATACGTGAAGCAGCCAAGAAATACCCATACATAGTTTGGAGATTTCTCAACTAACAGTTGAAAATGAGGTGATCGGATGTCATCGTTTGATATTTCCTGCATTAACTGCAAAAAACGATTTCGTGTTCAGACAGAAAACAATGAACAGATCAGATACTGTCCGTTCTGCGCACAGAGTATCAATATCGGACCGCAGAATACGTCGGACGATCCTGCTGCACAACGGGATCAGACTAAACCTATTAAAATGGTACTCCCCCCAAGACCCGGGAAAAAGACTTCGCCGGATACTGCGCAGTCAAAGCCGGAAGAAAATAGAACTGCAGCACAGAGTACAGCACAACAAAAAACAGTACCAGCAGCGGATACAAATAAATCAGTAAAATTCATTAACGAGAAGAACGAATACTGCTGCGACGGGTGGATACCCGACGGATACAAACCGCTTGCAAAGCTTGAACCAAACGGCAACCCCGATGTTCCTGTTGTTGTATGGGCATTTGCGAAGAATAACAACGGAAAAGAGATGTTTACCCGTATCAGGAAGCTGTACAGCTTCCCGAAATCGAAGATCACCGAACAGAATCGCTTTCGTGAGTTTGACGAATACCTCGATCATAACGCTGCCGAAATTCTGAAAACAAATAACCTCAGACTTGTGAGAAGGTTTCCGATCAGCAGCGCGGAAGAGGAAGAACTGCGTAACTTGCTTATCAAAAAGCGTGAGGATTATTACAAAATATATAACAGCAGCTTTTTGAAATGCGTCATACAAGGTTTATATGCGGCGAAGGGCGGCAAACTCTACGAAGGGGACGTAAACGGCGTAAAGAAGTACGCTCTGCTGTATACTACCATAATTGCCTCGGAGTACGGCACATACAGTCCGATGAATAACCGGATGCAGGCACAAAACGATCAGCTGCTAAACAGCATAATGGGTATGGTGGGCGGAAGATCGGGCGGATTATTCGGGGGTATTTCTTCACCCAACCAATATAATCAGCCTCAGATGAATAATAATTCGGTACAGTTTGATACCGATCCTCGTACTCCGATAGGACGCCACCGCACGGACGGACTTTCTTCTGCGGTCATGAGCTGGCAGATATTCTATTTTTCGGGGTTTGTCTCACCGACCATGCCGACCGATCGTGAGATCAGCGACTTCTTCCGTTTCCGGGATTCGGTGAGGATCTGTCAGCCGCTGAGCAGGAGTATCGAACAGCTTCAGACTGCGATCGTGAATCAGAATATAATGACTCAGCAGGCAATAACGAATTCAATACAGCAGGCTACAAGAAGTCAGCAGGCAAGCTTTGAACGCAGTCAGGCAGCGATCAAGTCTTTGGGTGAATTCCGCGACCAGCTTATGCAGCAGAGGATCGCCGATGATAACGCAAGGTTTGACAGAAGCGTCCGCAGAAACCACGAAGCAATAATGGGCGTTAATACCTACACACGTACCGACGGGACAAATGTTGAGGTATCTGTTGCAGCCGACAGAGCTTTTCAGCGTGAAAATAACCCCAATCTCGTGATAGGCGCACCGAGTGGTGCTGACGTACCATTCGGCTGGACAGAATTGGAAAAACTACAGTAATACTATCGGCACAGGGATACGTTCTCTGTGCCGATTTGGTTTGTATCGGAAAAACAAAAAATTCTATACTTTATCAATGTACAATTTTAGCGGTTTAAATTGTGCAAGGTTACGAAATTTTACTGTATTATTGACTAAATTCATAAAAAAGCATATAATAATAAAGTTGGCAGTTGAAGAATGACCCGCTTAAACCTTCGCTTATTATGACGTGTTTTATTCGGGTATTTCTATCCGTTTGCTGAACGTGTCATATTACCGATAGTTTAATGGAGGTTGTTACTATGGAGAAAAAGATTCCCTACAAAATTTACTTGACAGAAGAAGAAATACCGAAGCAATGGTACAATGTTCGCGCAGATATGAAAAACAAGCCTGCGCCGCTGCTTAATCCCGCTACTCATCAGCCGATGACTTTTGACGAGCTTCGTCCTGTATTCTGCGACGAGCTTGTTAAGCAGGAGCTTGACGACAACACGGCTTTTTTTGACATTCCCGAAGAGATCTACAACTTTTACAAGATGTATCGTCCGTCTCCGCTTATTCGTGCGTACTGCCTTGAGGAGAAGCTTCAGACTCCCGCAAAGATTTACTACAAGTTCGAGGGCAACAACACGAGCGGAAGCCATAAGCTTAACTCTGCTATCGCGCAGGCATATTATGCAAAGAAGCAGGGCTTGAAGGGCGTTACCACCGAAACAGGCGCAGGCCAGTGGGGTACAGCCCTCTCGATGGCTTGCTCGTACTTTGACCTCGACTGCAAGGTATTCATGGTTAAGGTATCATACGAGCAGAAGCCGTTCAGACGTGAAGTGATGAGAACCTATGGTGCGTCCGTTACTCCGTCGCCCTCGGATACAACAAAGGTTGGCCGCAAGATACTTGAGAAGTTCCCCGGCACTACAGGCAGTCTCGGATGCGCTATCTCGGAGGCTGTAGAAGTTGCAACCGAGCACGAAGGTTACCGCTATGTTCTCGGCAGCGTGCTTAATCAGGTACTGCTTCATCAGTCCGTTATCGGTCTCGAGGCAAAGGCTGCGCTTGATAAGTATAATATTACACCTGATATTATCATCGGCTGCGCAGGCGGCGGTTCCAACTTGGGCGGACTTATCTCTCCGTTTATGGGCGAGAAACTCAGAGGCGAAAAGGATTACGACATCGTTGCGGTTGAGCCTGCTTCATGTCCGAGCTTTACAAGAGGTAAGTTTGCATATGATTTCTGCGATACGGGTATGGTATGTCCGCTTGCTAAAATGTACACACTCGGCAGCGGCTTTATTCCGTCCGCAAACCATGCAGGCGGTTTAAGATTCCACGGCATGAGCTCGACGCTTTCTCAGCTTTACCACGACGGTTATATGAGAGCTGTTGCAGTTGAGCAGACTTCCGTATTTGAAGCAGCTCAGCAGTTTGCAAGAGTTGAAGGCATTTTGCCTGCTCCCGAGAGCAGTCATGCTATTCGTGTTGCTATCGACGAGGCGCTCAAGTGTAAAGAGACAGGAGAAGAAAAGACTATTCTCTTCGGACTTACGGGAACGGGATATTTTGATATGGTTGCATATCAGAAGTTCAACGACGGTGTAATGTCAGACTATATCCCGACAGACGAAGAGCTTGCAAAGAGCATTTCTGAGCTTCCCAAGATAGATTGATTATTGTAAGAATTACGGGTGAATTATAATGAAAAGCAGTTTCCGTATAGCATTATGCTCGGTCATAACAGCACTCTCGATCTTGTTTATGCTGATGACCGTTATATTGCCCGTTGCGGCATATTCATGCGTAATGCTTACGGGACTGTGCACTGCGCTTATCATAGAGGAGATCGACGGAAGATATGCTGTGTGCAGCTTTGCGGCGGTGAGTATTATCTCTGCTTTGCTTGTTCCCGATAAGGAATCGGTTATACTGTACATTGTATTTTTTGGCTATTATCCCGTATTGCATGACTTTTTATCAAAAAAGCTAAATAATACTGTATCACGGATAATAGAGTATCTTGTATTCAATGCTGCTTGTTTTATTTCATTTTTTACGAGCATATATGTATTATCTGTTCCGAAAGACAGCTTTATGATAGGCGATCTGTATTTGCCGTGGGTGATTCTTATTATGGCAAATATACTGTTTTTCCTTTATGATTACACCTTAAAAGTAATGGTAAAGGTTTACAGAATAAAATTCAAAAAATATCTTCAAAAAATGAAAAGGTGACTGATATGAAAAAAACAGGTTTTATCGGCGCAGGCAACATGGCGACGGCGATAATCGACGGTTTGCTGAGGAGCGATCCTTCATGCGCCTCAGATATTTCCGTGTTCGATGTTATTCCCGAAAAGCTTGATATTATGGCGAAAAAGGGTGTAAATACTTCTTCGTCCGTCAGCGAGGTAACAAGGTTAAGTGATATAATTGTGCTTGCCGTGAAGCCTCAGAACTACGCCGAGGTGCTCGCAGAGGTAAAAAAGACAGTAACACAAAACAAGGTTATCGTTACTATTGCGGCAGGTATTTCTACCGATTATATTTCGAAAACTATAGAGTGCGACTGTCCTATGGTAAGGGTAATGCCTAATACTCCTTTGCTGCTCGGAGTCGGAGCTTCCGCGCTCAGCCGAAGGAATATCTCCGATGAGGATTTTGAATATGTCTACAGAATGTTCGCAAACGGCGGAGTTGCAGAAATACTTGACGAGTCGCAGATGAACAGCGTCATTGCGGTAAACGGCAGCAGCCCTGCTTATGTATATTTATTCGCAAAGGCTATGACCGACTATGCGAAATCTCAGGGGATAGACGAGGAAAAAGCGCTCAGGCTTGTATGCGCTACTCTAAAGGGCAGCGCAGAGATGCTCGAACATTCGGGAGACACCGCCGAGGTACTGATTAAGAAAGTATCTTCGCCGGGCGGTACTACACTTAAGGCTTTGGAAAAGCTCGAAGAGAAAGATTTTTATAACGGCATTATAGAGGCTATGGCTGCTTGTACAGACAGAGCGAACGAATTGTCGAAATAGTTTTAGTTCTGATCGGCGTATATATTGATTTTATGGGACATACAATGTTAGCAGAATAACATACGGAGGATGTTCCATGAAGAGTATTGTATTGGCAGTAAACCCGAACGAGAGTGTAAAGCCCGGCAGATTTGAGAGCGTAAAGGCAGTTATAACTTATTTTTTCAAACGGTACGGATTAATATCATTTTTTATCTTTTTGCTTTTATCCGGCATGGTGACCGGCGCGTCGTGTGCCGGTATAAAAAATGACGAGATGATCGGTAAAGTGCTGCAGAAAGTGACAGAGCATATTCTTATTGAGAATGACTCGGCTGCAATTTCGGTGTTTGCCGATTCGTTTACATTTTCATTTGTATTTGCTGCGGCTATGCTGATAATGTCGCTGTCTCCGTTCGGAATATTGATAATACCGCTGATAGTTTTTTCGCGCGGGTTTTACTGCGGGATCGTTTCGGGTCATCTCTGTGTTACATACGGCTTAAGAGGACTTGCGTATTATATTTTTGTTATGCTGATAGGAACATTCCTGTCATCGCTTGCGCTTGTGTATATTTCGCAGTATTGTCTGGATTTTTCTGTTTCCGTATTCAGGGAGATATTCTGCAAAAATAATTATGTCGTTGAAGCGCTGAGGAATAAACTCGGAGAAATGCTGCTCAATATATCGTATATGCTTATCCTTATCGGATTTGCGTCTTTAGCCGATACGGTGCTGTATTTCATTATCGGAGGGCTGTTCAGTTTTTAGTTTTATAAAATCGGAGGTATGACAGTGGAGGAAAATCAAAGCGGTGTAAGGAAAGCGATGAGATCGGTAGATTTCTTTAATTTGTATTTCTTGAAGTTTAAGGAGATCCTGCTTGCAAATCTGATGTTTTCTTTTTTTACAATAATTGCCGCAGCGTATGTGTTTTTGATATACAAGCTGCTCGGCGGATTTTCGGTGATCGTCTCTGCTGCTGCGATAATACCGCTGAATGCAGGCATGGGCGGTATCGCTCAGGTGTGCAGATATATCTACACGGGTAAGAAATTCTCTGTACCCAAAGCATTCTTTGACGGTGTAAAAGAAAATATCCTGAAATGCATTCTCCACGGAATTGTGTTTTACATCTTTTTTGCAGTATGCTATCTGTCTGTAATGCTGTATTACAACGGAACTAAGAATAACGTGCTTTTCTGGGTACCGCTTGTCATAACCGGTATAGTTTGCTTATTTCTTCTTTTTGCGTCGTATTATCTAAATATCATGACTGTGACGATAGATATAAAGCTAAGACCCTTATACAGGAACTGCCTGCTGTTTTCTTTCGGAGAGTTAAAAAACAACTTTCTCGCAACGATCGCTCTGCTGATATTCTCTGCTGTGATTTTTGCGGCTATAGTGATCTTTTTCAATCCCGTTTATGTTGCGGTAATGCTTATGCTGCTGTCTCTGCTGATTATTCCTTCGACGGTGCAGTATATCATTACATTCTATGTGTATGACGGTATGATAAATATTCTTGATGAGTCGAGAAAGGATAAGAAACAAGAGAAACCCGATGAAAACAAAAACAAGAAAACCGTGATCGAAAAATCTGAGGCGGAAGAGCTTTCGGAAGTGGTCAGCGATACAAAAGACGAGTATATTTTCCACAACGGAAGAATGATAAAACGCAGCGAGGTTGAAAAACAGCTAAATAATACTTTTGATGATTAGTATTGCATATATAAATAATTATGTCCTTCGTTCAGATCATGCGAAGGACTTTTTGTATGCCCGATTTGTTTAAACATCTGATGAAAAACAACTGAAAACAGTGGATTTTTTTTGAATAGTATGATATAATACTTTTGGAAAAAATCTTCAGAGGTGCATTATGGAAAACAAGATAAAAAAACGTAAAGGCAAAACGTCTTTTCAGATCATTTGCGTAAGTTTTCTTTCGCTGATCCTAGTAGGAACACTTTTACTTATGCTTCCGATTTCATCACAGCAAAGGGTGGTAACTCCTTTTTTTGACTGTTTGTTTACGGCTGTTTCCGCGACCTGTGTTACGGGGCTTATTGTAAAGGATACCGCAACATATTGGTCGTTATTCGGAAAATGCGTTATTATAACTCTGATACAGATCGGCGGTATGGGAGTAATAACTATAGGTATCGCTGTTATCCGAGCGGCAGGCAAGAAGATTTCTTTCGCTCAGAGAAGTACCATGCAGGAGTCCATATCCGCACCGCAGGTCGGTGGTATTGTCAGATTAACCGGCTTTATACTGAGAGGCTCCGCACTTATCGAGCTTACGGGTGCACTTCTGCTTGCTCCTGTTTTTTGCAGAGATTTCGGCGTGATAAAGGGAATAGGATATTCTTTCTTCCATTCGATCTCGGCGTTCTGCAATGCGGGTTTTGACCTTATGGGCGTCAGAGAACCGTTTTCTTCATTGACTACATACAGCGAGAATGTGTATTTTAATATAATAATCATGCTGCTGATAATTATAGGCGGTATCGGTTTCCTTGTCTGGAATGATATACGGACGTATAAACTGAAATTCAGGAAGTATTCGCTGCAGAGCAAGGTCGTGCTGATGACGTCACTTTTACTTATAATAATACCTGCAATATACTTTTTCTTCTGGGAATACGGCAGTTATGATATGACCGAAAGGCTGAATGCTTCGTTTTTCCAGTCGGTTACGGCAAGAACGGCAGGCTTTAATTCCGAGGATCTTTCTCAGATGGACGAATCGGGTACATTGATAATGATCATACTAATGCTGATCGGCGGTTCTCCGGGATCAACTGCGGGCGGTCTCAAAACAGCGACTTTCGCAGTACTGTTCCTCTCGGCAATAACCGTATTCAGCCGGAAAAACGATGTACAGGTCTTTAAAAGAAGAGTTCCCGACGAAGCAGTCCGCAATGCAGGCGCAGTGCTGTTCATGTATCTGTTTTTGTTTATCACATCTGGTATTCTGATAAGCAGGTTAGAAGGTCTGCCGCTTCTTTCATGCTTGTTTGAAACTGCTTCTGCGGTAGGTACTGTAGGTCTTACCCTCGGCATAACAACAACGCTGTCGGCGGCATCGAAAATAATACTAATGTTTCTGATGTTCTTCGGACGTGTAGGCGGTCTGACGCTTATATATGCTGCCGTTTCGTCCAATGAAAACGTAAAAGTTAAGCTTCCGCTTGAAAAAATATCGGTTGGATAATAAAGGAGTGTATTTGAAATGAAATCTGTTCTGATACTTGGTATAGGAGAATTCGGAGGAACCATCGCAAGAAGAATGAGCGAGCTGAACTGCGATGTTCTTGCCGTTGATACAAACGAAGAGAGGATCAACGAGATAATGCCTTACGTTACAAGCGCAAGGATCGGCGACTGCTCAAACAGAGAAATGCTTGAATCATTCGGAGTCGGAAATTTTGACGTTTGTATCGTTGCGGTAGGCGGTCTTTTTCAGACGTCGCTTGAAACTACATGTACGCTCAAAGAGCTTGGCGCAGAGTTTGTAATGGCAAGAGCGACAAACGACGTGCAGATGAAGTTCCTGAAAATGGTAGGCGCAGACGAAGTCGCATACCCGGAAAAACAGACTGCGATCCGTTACGCAACGAAGTACGCTTCCGATACGATACTTGATTTTATTCAGCTTGATGAAAGATACTCTATCTATGAGATGAAAGTACCGAAAAACTGGTACGGCAAAACGCTTGTACAGATTGATGTAAGAAAAAAGTTCAACATCAATATTATCACAATGAAGCGTGACGGCGATGTGTTTATCCCGATGGCAGATACAAAGATGATGCCCGACGATGTTGCTTTTGTTATCGGCGAGATCAAGGATGTATTCAAGTGCTTTAAGATTTGATATTGCCAATCACGGTAAAACGTGATATAATACCTGATGTAAGAAAACACCGACATGGTTTAAGGAGAAGAAATATATGGATATAAGAGAAGAATCTTTACAGAAGCATTACGAATGGAAAGGCAAAATAGAAGTGGTTGCACGCTGTGACGTCAGCAACTCGCATGACCTTTCAACAGCATATACTCCGGGCGTTGCTCAGCCCTGCCTGGAGATAGAGAAAGACATTGACAAAAGCTACGAACTTACAAGACGTCATAACCTCGTTGCGGTTGTAACAGACGGTACTGCTGTGCTTGGTCTCGGAGATATAGGCCCCGAGGCAGGCATGCCTGTTATGGAGGGAAAGTGCGCTTTGTTTAAAGCGTTCGGCGATGTAGACGCATTCCCGATCTGCGTAAAGTCAAAAGACGTTGACGAGATAGTTAATACCGTATATATGATCTCGGGCAGCTTCGGCGGAATCAATCTTGAGGATATTTCCGCTCCGAGATGCTTTGAGATCGAGCGCAGACTCAAAGAAAAATGTGACATTCCCGTATTCCACGACGATCAGCACGGAACTGCCGTAGTAGTAGGCGCAGCCCTTATCAATGCTCTGAAAATAGTTAAGAAGAATATCGGCGATATCAAGATCGTTGTAAACGGAGCAGGCGCGGCAGGCGTTGCGATTACCAAGCATCTTATAACAATGGGCGCAGACGCTAGCAAGGTTATGATGGTTGACCGTTCGGGTATCATCTGCGAGGGCAACCCGAATCTCAACCCTGTTAAGCAGGAGATCGCAGCGATCACAAACAGAGATAAGCTCACCGGCAGTCTTGCAGATGCAGTGAAGGGCGCAGATATGTTCCTCGGAGTTTCTGCTCCGAATGTATTGTCGGAAGAAATGGTAAAGACTATGAACAAGGATGCGATCGTATTCGCTATGTCAAACCCGACTCCCGAGATCATGCCCGATAAGGCTGTTGCAGCAGGTGCAGCGGTTGTCGGTACGGGCAGATCGGATTTCCCGAATCAGATAAACAATGTACTTGCGTTCCCGGGAATATTCAGAGGTGCTCTCGACTGCCGTGCAAAGCAGATCAACGAAGAAATGAAGCTTGCTGCATCTTACGCTATTGCAAGTCTTGTTTCCGACGAGGAGCTTACTCCCGAATATATTCTCCCGGCTGCATTTGACGAGAGAATCGCGGACACTGTTGCAAAAGCCGTTATAAAGGCTGCCCGTGAAAGCGGCGTCGCAAGAATTTAAGAGGTGCATGAATGAATCATTACAGCTATACGCCTAAAGGCGTTTGTTCGAGAAATATCAGCTTTGACATTGAAAACGGAAAGCTGCATAACATAAAGTTTATCAACGGCTGCCCCGGTAATCTGAAAGCGATCGGTAAGCTGCTTGAGGGCGCAGACGCAAAACACACTGCGGAACTCCTAAAGGGCAATGACTGCGGAGGACGAGGTACTTCATGCGCAGATCAGCTTTCAAAGGCGATCTTTCAGGCTCTCGAAAAGGAATAATAAGTAAAGAAACAATAGCTCCCCTGTTTTCGTATATATGAAGCAGGGGAGACGCTTTTGTAATAAACCGAACTCCTTTGCATATAAATACATAAAGGAGTGATGGCAGTTGGGTGATTATAAAAGAAATAGTTTTAAACACAACGAATGGTTCATAGCCTCAAAAAGTATTGTTATAGGAGCGGCGGCAGGGTTATGCGTATGCACGCTGCTGCTTTGTGCCGCGTCTGCGCTTATCGTTAAGATAGGTACTCTGCCTGTCGATCTGCTGCCTGTTATTACGACAGTTATCGGCGCGTTGGGAGCATTTTCGGGAGGTTATCTCTCGCTGTCATTGTACCGCAAGAGAGGCCTTATTACGGGTATACTGACAGGCGGCTTGATGTTTTTGTCCGTTCTTATAACAAGTTTTATCACGGGCAACCCCGACGATCTTGCGGGTTCGCTGATTAAGTGCGGCGTATTTATGCTTGCGGGCAGCATCGGCGGAGTCATGCGGGTAAATAAAAAAGAGAAGGTCAAACGACGTGTACATGGGTGAGGGGTAGACAAAGACGAGAGAAAAGCGAAAGCGACAGTCATAGCAACTGCCGCTCTCGCTTTTGGCTTTTTTATATTTTAGGAAGTTATTATTTTACTTGAATCTTACTCTGTCGCTTACATAAGTTGTATGGAGCAATTCGTGTGCCTTGTGCGAGTTAGGCTCACCGAGGTACTCTGAGTAAAGCTGCTGAATCTGAGGATTGTTATGCGACTGACGGAGTGTCTGTCTTTCGTCCTCGGAGTACAGAGCAGCGGCACGCTTATCCATGTAGGTATCGAGAATGTCGATATCTTCATTCTTGAGAAGTGACGGACGAATATAAGACTGACCGCCGCCGTTGATGCAGCCGCCGGGGCAGCACATGATCTCAATAAATGTATAAGGCGACTTGCCTGCGCGAATATCATCCATGATCGGCTTAGCGTTCTTCATACCGTGAGCAACAGCGATCTTGATTTCCTGTCCTGCGAGAACGAATGTAGCTTCTTTGATACCTTCAAATCCTCTTACTTCAGTGAAGTTGATCGGACCGTACTCTTTGCCTTCAAGAGCAAAGTATGCTGTTCTGAGAGCAGCCTCCATAACGCCGCCCGTTACGCCGAAGATAACGCCTGCGCCTGTGTATGTTCCCACGAGATCCTGATCGAAATCCTCATCGGGGAGCTTAGCGAAGTTGATGCCTGAACGCTTGATAAGGTTGCCGAGCTCTCTTGTTGTGAGAACTGCGTCTACATCCTTGAGGCCGTTTGTGGTGAGTGCCGGACGATCTTTCTCGTATTTCTTAGCCGTACATGGCATAATAGAAACAACAAAGATGTCCTTCGGATCAATACCGTTCTTCTCTGCATAGTAAGACTTGAGGATAGCGCCTTCCATCTCGTGAGGTGACTTACAAGAAGAAAGATGATCAATGCAGTCGCCGTAGTAATACTCTGCGTAATTTACCCAGCCCGGTGAGCATGATGTGATCATCGGGAGAATACCGCCGTTCTTGATTCTTGCAAGAAGCTCGTTAGCTTCTTCCATGATAGTGAGGTCTGCGCCGAAGTTTGTATCATAAACCTTATCAAATCCGAGACGTCTGAGAGCTGCTGCCATCTTGCCTGTTACGGGAGTGCCGACCTTCATGCCGAACTCCTCGCCGAGAGAAGCTCTAACTGCGGGAGCAGTCTGAACGATAACATGCTTGCCTGCTGCCATAGCTTCGTCGATCTTGTAGATCTCGGATTTCTCCATCAATGCGCCTGTCGGGCAAACGCTTACGCACTGACCGCAGAGCAGACACGGAGAATCGGCAAACGAGCGGTTGCCTGCGGGGGCAACGATCGTCGAGAAACCGCGGTTCTCGAATCCGAGGATACCGTTGCCGTGCGCCTCCTGACATCTTGCAACACATCTTCCGCAGAGGATACACTTTGATGTATCTCTGATGATAGAAGGTGTAACTTCGTCATATGTTGTCGGAGTCTTTGCGCCTTCAAAAGCATTCTCTCTTGCGCCGGTAAGCTGTGCAACATTGAGAAGCTCGCAGTTGCCGTTCTTTGCGCACTGCTGACAGTTCTTGTTGTGATTGGAGAGAATAAGCTCAACAGAAGTTCTTCTTGCCTTAACTGCCTTGGGAGAAGAAATTCTTATCTCCATACCCTCAGCCACAGGATATACGCAGGACGCTACAAGACCTCTTGCGCCTGTTGCCTCTACAAGACATACACGGCATGAACCCTGTGAACACTGTCCGTGATTAAAAGTACACAATGACGGAATATCATAACCACACTGTCTTGCAGCCTCGAGAATTGTAAGGCCTGCTTCGACCTGATACGGTATTCCCTCAATTTTTATATTAATAAGTGACATTTATATCCCTCCCGATCATTTCTTAACAATAGCCTTAAACTTACAGGAAGCCATACACATACCGCACTTGATACACTTGTCGGCATCT
>CADBRK010000126.1 GCA_902797065.1 uncultured Ruminococcus sp. | reverse complement strand
GGTTCTCTGCTTGCGTGGAACATTCTCGGCAGAAGAACACGAGTAATGACTCAGCATCTGGATTCGGCTACTATGCCGGATTTCTTTTCAAAGAGATATAATTCAAACTCATTGAAGATTACAGCATCAGTTATTATCTTCATATTCCTTATTCCATACACTGCTTCATTGTATAACGGTCTTTCAAGATTGTTCCAGATGGCATTCGGTATTCCGTATACGTACTGCGTAGTGGCTATGGCTTTGCTTACATGCGTTTATGTTGTACTCGGCGGATATATGGCTACTGCCATTAACGATTTTATCCAGGGTATCATTATGCTTGGCGGCATAGTTGCGGTGATCGCAGCCGTAATGAAAATAAACGGCGGTCTGACCGAAACGATCGCTCTCCTTTCACAGGAAAGCGCAGTAACAAAAATGGGAACCGAATTCAAAGGCGCATATACGTCGTTCTTCGGACCAGATATACTCGCTCTCATCGGTGTAGTTATCCTTACATCCCTTGGTACATGGGGACTTCCTCAGATGGTACAGAAGTTTTATGCTATCAAATCCGAGAAGTCTATCAGCACAGGTACTATCGTTTCTACATTCTTTGCAATTATCGTCGCAGGCGGCTGCTATTTCCTCGGAGGATTCGGCAGACTGTTCGGTACAATGAGCGCAGACGGAGTAAAGCCCGAAGGCGGCTATGACAGTGTTATTCCGACAATGCTCGAAAACCTTTCACCGGTGCTTATCGGTATCGTTGTAATACTTGTACTTTCGGCTTCTATGAGTACGCTTTCGAGTCTTGTTCTGACTTCAAGCTCCGTTCTCACGATTGACTTTATTGATCCCGTGTTCTGCAAGAAAAAGGCAATGAGCGAGAAGAAAAAGGTTCTCTGCATGAGAATATTCATAGCGTTCTTTATCGCAGTATCCGCAGTGATCGCAATTATTCAGGCAAGCTCGCCGGTACTCTTTATCTCGCAGATGATGGGTGTTTCGTGGGGTGCTCTGGCAGGAGCTTTCCTGGCTCCGTTTATGTACGGTCTTTATATGAAGAGAGTACCGAAGGCAGCTGTATGGGTAAACTATTTCCTAGGTATCGGCATCTCGATGGCATCTTTTATCTGCAATCTTACGGGCGCAAAATTTGCAAGTCCCGTTCTTGAATACTTTAAGTCTCCCATCAACGCAGGTATGCTTGCAATGCTGCTCGGAATTATTATAACGCCGATAATCACACTTATCGCTCCCGCAAAAGACACTGAAAGAGTCGATAAGATATTCGAGTGTTACAACAAGAAGTATACTGTTTCGTCGAAGAAGTCCATAGCAGAAGACGAAACTGTCACAAATGCAAAAAATGCTTGATGCGCTGTGAACGTATCAAGACTATAATAAGTAAAAAGGAAATGATAAACATGATGTTTCAGAAGGATATTGAAACGCTCCCTCGAAAGAAAATTGAAGAAATTCAGCTTGAAAGACTGAAGCAGACCGTTAAATACTGTTATGACAATGTGCCTTTATATAATAAGCGTTTGACGGAATGCGGAATCGGTGACGGTTCCAAGATCAAAACTCTATCCGATATAGAGTATATCCCGTTTACAACAAAGGATGATTTCAGAGATAATTATCCGTTCGGTCTGATGGCTGCCCCGATGAAAGACATTGTTCGTATTCATGCTTCTTCCGGTACAACAGGAAAGCCTACGGTAGGCGTATACACAAAAGACGACATCAAGCTCTGGGCTGACTGCGTATCTCGTGTTGCCGTTGCCGGAGGAGTTACGGCAGACGATATTATTCAGATTAGCTTCGGTTACGGACTTTTTACCGGCGCACTCGGCCTGCACTACGGACTTGAAAATCTGGGTGCAACTGTTATTCCTGCGTCATCGGGCAATACCGAAAAGCAGCTCATGATGATGCGCGACTACGGCGTAACTGGTCTTGTGGCAACTCCGTCTTATGCTCTCTATCTTTCGGAGAGTGTAAAAGAAGCAGGCTATCCGCTGTCTGATTATAAGCTCCGCCTTGGTATTCTCGGCTCCGAGCCGTGTACCCCCGCAATGAGATCGCAGATCGAGTCAAACTTCAACATCCGTGTTTCGGATAACTACGGTATGACAGAGCTTGGCGGCCCCGGCGTTTCGGGTGACTGTATCGCAAGAAACGGCATGCATTTTGCCGAGGACCACTTCCTGCCGGAGATCATAGATACGGAAACAGGAAAGCGTCTGCCCGAGGGCGAGGTAGGCGAGCTTGTTATCACTACACTTACAAGACGCGGTATGCCTGTGCTCAGATACAGAACAAAGGACATTACTAAGATCACTTACGAGCCGTGTCCCTGCGGAAGAACACACGCAAGAATGGCAAAGACAATGGGCAGAACAGACGATATGCTTATCATCAAGGGAGTAAATGTATTCCCGACGCAGATAGAGAATATCCTTATTAATATTAAAGATATTGCCCCCCACTATATGCTTGTAATAACAAGAGAGCATTTCAAGGATAATCTCGAAATAAAGGTCGAGCTTGACAACGCCGATCTTCTTGAAAACTATCAGAGACTCAGTGATCTGAAAAAGCATATCGAAGCTAAAATGCAGTCAATTCTCGGACTCAGAACTAAAGTAACTCTTGTTGCTCCGAAGACGATTGAACGCTTCCAGGGCAAGGCAAAGAGAATTGTAGATCTCAGAAATCAGTAAGTATAAAATAAAGGTGGTTTAGATAATGAAAGAACTTATGATAGGCAACGCAGCGCTTGCACGCGGACTATACGAAGCAGGCTGCTCGGTTATTTCAAGTTATCCCGGTACTCCGAGTACCGAGATAACAGAGGAGTTCGCAAAGTACGGTGATGTGTACAGCGAATGGGCTCCCAACGAAAAGGTAGCTGCAGAAACAGCTTTCGGCGCTTCTCTCAGAGGTAAGCGCTCCGCCTGCTGCATGAAGCATGTCGGTCTTAACGTGGCTGCCGACCCGCTTTTCACAATGTCGTACACAGGCGTAAACGCAGGTATGGTTATCTGTGTTGCCGACGACCCGGGAATGCATTCGTCTCAGAACGAGCAGGATTCACGTCATTATGCTATTGCAGCAAAAGTACCTATGCTCGAACCTGCCGATTCTCAGGAGGCGCTCGTTTTTGCAAAGACAGCTTTTGATCTGTCAGAACAGTTCGATACTCCCGTCTTTATCAAGATGTGTACACGTGTAGCTCATTCGCAGAGTATTGTCGAGAAAGGCGAGAGGGAAGAGCACGTAAAAGAGTATGTAAAGAATCCCAAGAAATACATTATGGCTCCGGCAAACGCCATCGCACGTCACCCGTTTGTCGAGGAGAGAACAAGAAAGCTTACCGAATACGCCGAGACTTCTGCGCTCAACAGAGTAGAGAACGGCAGCGGCGAGTATGATTTCGGAATTATCACATCGTCTACATCTTATCAGTATGTTAAAGAAGTATTCGGCGACAGTGTTGATATCCTGAAACTTGGTATTATCAATCCGCTTCCGGTAAAGCTTATAAAAGATTTTGCCGCAAAAGTAAGCAAGGTATATGTTATAGAAGAGCTTGACCCGATAATCGAGTCACATTGCAGGAATATCGGCGTTGATGTTATCGGCAAAGAGAAGTTCTCAATTATCGGTGAGTTTTCTCAGAAGACTATCGCTCAGGCATTCGGTCTTGAAGCAAAAGAGAATGTCTGTCTTGATACTGATGTACCCGTAAGACCGCCTATGATGTGCGCAGGATGTCCTCACCGCGGAATGTACTATGTTCTTGCAAAGAATAAGATAACCGTTCTCGGCGATATAGGCTGCTATACGCTCGGTTCTATGCCTCCTCTCAATGCGCTTGATATGACTCTCTGTATGGGCGCATCCGTATCGGGACTTCACGGATACAACAAGGCAGGCGCAGAAGAAACAGAGGGCAAGACAGTCTGTGTTATCGGCGACTCGACATTTATGCACTCGGGTGTAACGGGTCTTATCAATATCGCATACAACCAGTCTAATTCTACTGTTATTATTCTCGATAACTCGATTACCGGTATGACAGGTCATCAGCAGAATCCGACAACAGGCTACAATATAAAGGGTGATCCCGCAGGCAAAGTGGATCTCGAAAGTCTGTGCAGGTCTGTCGGCATCAACTCCGTAAGAGTAGTTGACCCTTATAACCTTGAGGAGTGCGAGAGAGTTGTCAAAGAGGAGCTTGCAAAGAACGAGCCTTCTGTTATCATCTCACGCAGACCGTGCGTACTCTTGAAGTACGTTAAGCCGAAAAAGCCGCTTAAGATCAACCCGGATAAGTGCAAAGGCTGCAAGAGATGCATGAAGTTCGGCTGTCCTGCTATCTCATTCAGAGACAAGCATGCGGTTATCGACAATACTCTCTGCATCGGCTGCGGCGTATGCGCAGGTCTTTGTCCGTTTGACGCATTTGAAAGTGAGGTAGAGTGATTATGGCAACAAAAAACATTATGATAGTTGGCGTAGGTGGTCAGGGTTCTCTGCTTGCTTCAAAGCTTCTTGGCAGACTGCTTGTTGACGAGGGCTACGATGTTAAAGTCAGCGAGGTACACGGAATGAGTCAGAGAGGCGGTTCCGTTGTAACATATGTAAAATTCGGTGATAAAGTCTACTCTCCGATAATCGACGAGGGTGAGGCAGACTTTATAGTAAGCTTTGAAAAACTCGAGGCTGCAAGATATATTAAGGATCTCAGGAAAGACGGTACAGTTATCGTAAACACACAGCAGATAGATCCGATGCCTGTAATAATCGGCAGCGCAGAATACCCCGAGAGTGTTCTTGACGAGATGACAAGCAAGGGTGTTAATGTTGACGCGATAGACGCACTCAGTCTTGCTTCACAGGCAGGTTCGGCTAAGGCTTGTAATATTGTACTTATGGGAAGACTGGCAAAGTATTTCGACATTCCCTATGAGAAGTGGGAAGCTGCAATAGAGAAGTGTGTAAAGCCTAACTTTATCGAGATCAACAAAAAGGCTTTCAGCTTAGGCTATAATAACTAATCTATTCAAAAAGGTGTGATAACAATGTCAAAAAAATACTTCCAGCCAGAGATCGAGACCATGTCGGAAGAATGGATCAGGAAGATTCAGGACGAAAAGCTTGTTAAGCAGGTCAAGTACGTTTATGATAATGTAGAGTATTATCGTAACCTTATGGACGAAAAAGGCGTGAAGCCCGAGGATATTCACGGTGTTGAAGATCTTCATAAGCTTCCGTTCCTGAAGAAAGACGATCTCCGTGAGGCTTATCCCTACGGACTTCTTGCAACAGACCTGAAGAACTGTGTTCGCATACATTCAACATCGGGCACGACAGGCAAAAGAGTTGTTGCTTTCTATACTCAGCACGATATAGATCTGTGGGAAGACTGCTGTGCAAGAGCTTTGGTTGCAGCAGGCGCATCGAATGAAGATGTTTGTCAGGTATGTTACGGATACGGATTGTTTACAGGAGGTTCGGGACTTCACGGCGGTTCGCATAAGCTCGGAAGTCTTACTCTCCCGATGTCAAGCGGAAACACCGACAGACAGATCCAGTTTATGATGGATCTTAATTCAACGATCCTCTGCTGTACGCCGTCATATGCCGCATACATCGGTGAAACATTGAAAGAAAAAGGCTATAAGCCGGAGGACAACAAGCTTAAAGCAGGTATATTCGGAGCAGAGCCCTGGACAGAAGAAATGCGCAGAGATATTGAGAAATCTCTCGGGATAAAAGCATACGACATCTACGGTCTTACCGAGTTGAGCGGACCCGGCGTTGCGTTTGAGTGTGAGGAGCAGTCCGGTATGCACATCAATGAGGATCACTTCATCGCAGAGGTCATTGATCCCAATACAGGCGAGGTTCTTCCGCTCGGTTCAAAGGGAGAATTGGTGTTTACATCTCTTGATAAAGAAGCATTTCCGCTGCTGCGTTACCGTACACGAGACATTTGCGTACTTTCACGCAAGAAATGCTCGTGCGGACGTACGTTTGTTAAAATGACAAAGCCGCTCGGACGTTCCGACGATATGATGATAATCAGAGGCGTTAATGTATTCCCGAGCCAGATCGAGGCTGTTCTGCTTAACAACGGTTATGCGCCGAATTATCAGATCATTCTTGACAGAGTAAACAATACGGATACATTTGACATAAATGTTGAGATGAATCCCGACGACTTCTCGGATACTCCGAAGGTTATCACAGCCAAGGAGAAACAGCTCCAGGCAGCTATGAAGACCATGCTCGGCATCAATCCGAAGATCCATCTGCTGTCGCCCAAGAGCATAACACGCTCCGAGGGTAAGGCTGTCAGGGTGATCGACAACCGTAAGCGTCTGGGAATTACAATATAATTAAAGGAGGATTTTATTATGGCGATCAAGCAGTTATCTATTTTTGTTGAGAACAAAGAGGGCAAGCTTGTAACAATCACAGATTCTATTGCTAATGCGAATATTGATATTCGCGCTATGAGTGTTGCAGATACGCAGGATTTCGGTATATTCCGTCTGATCGTTACAGATCCCGAGAGGGCGAAGGACGCACTCGAATCCGCAGGATGTTTTGTATCTATCACAAAGGTTGTTGGCGTATCCATCCCCGATGTACCCGGTTCGCTGGCTAAGGTAGTGAATATCCTTGCAAGACACAACATAAACATTGAGTATATGTACGCTTTTATCACTGTTTCCAAGAAAAACGCTTCCGTTGTTCTCCGTGTTGCCGATAACGAGGCTGCAGAGAAGATCCTCGTTGAAAACGGAGTAAAGCTTATGGACGAAAAAGACGTTTTGTCTATGTAATATCAGTCATAATTATTGATCTTAACGCTCCGGATTTTGTTTCGGAGCGTTTTTTCTCGATATTGTGTTGCTTGACAATGTTCGGAAACTCTGTTTTGATGCGAATAAACGGTGGAAGGTAAGAAAATAATTGTTGCTAATTCTTCAGAAAGTGATATAATATATACAAAAGAAATGAAAGCGATACGTGATGCATTTTCAAGCTCTGCTAATTCAGACGCTTTTTTGATGTAATTATCAATAATAATGAAGTACGCAACTTGCTATTGCAATTTGCGAAACTAAAAGAAATTAACCGCCCACTCGCAAGAGCAAGCGGTATTTCTATACTGTATAAATAAAGAGTACCTTGTATCTATCGGGGAATATCCGTGTGATACAAGGTACTTTCTTTATATAAGCAAAAGAGTAAAAATGAGTTTTCAGTTTATGAAATTCATATTTCGGTGATCTTATCAGATATTATAATACTTGTCAAACTCTGCCGGAGTAGGAATCTTTGCAAGCTCGGCAGTTTCTGCACGCTTCCTCTTGATGAAGTTCTTGATAAGCTCTTCGGGGAATACGCCGCCTTCGGTCAGGAATGTGTAATCGGCTTCAAGAGCGTCAAGTGCAGCGTCGAGAGAAGTCGGCAGACCTTTGAGCTTTTTCTTTTCCTCTTCGGGGAGATTGTAAAGGTTCACGTCATAAGGACCCCAGCCGTTTTCATGAGGATCGATTTCATTCTTTATGCCGTCAAGACCTGCCATGAGTATAGCGGCATAGCAGAAGTAGGGGTTACAGGTTGCGTCTGGATTGCGAAGTTCGAAACGTCTCTCGTTGGGTTCTTTTGCGTATGCAGGAATACGAATAACTGCGGAACGGTTGGAAGTTGCATAACCTACCGTTACAGGTGCTTCAAATCCCGGAACAAGACGCTTGAATGAATTTGTGCTTGGGTTTGTGATTGCACAAAGTGCGCCGATATGCTTCAGAAGACCGCCCATGAAATAATGCGCAGTTCTGCTGAGTCGTGCATAACCTTCATCGTCTGCAAATACAGGCTGACCGTCTTTGAGAAGCAGCATATGTACGTGCATTCCGCTGCCTGCTTCACCGTAGATGGGCTTTGGCATAAGAGTAGCACTCTTGCCGTATTTCGCAGCGGTGTTCTTGATAATATATTTAACCATCATAGTCGCATCAGCCATTTTTGACATTTCTCCGAGCTTGGGTTCGATCTCAAACTGTCCTGATGCAGCTACTTCGGGGTGATGATACTTTACAGGAATTCCTGCCTGCTCCATAAGCATACACATTTCCGAACGAATGTCATATGAAATATCAAAAGGCTTCGCAATGTGATATGCTTTTTGCTTCGGTACAACATAGCCGAGTCCGTGATCCATGCTGTTCCAGTACGACTGTTCGGCATCTATAGTGTAAGAGTTGCAGTTTGCGCCTACTTCCCAGCCGACATTGTCAAAGAGGTAAAACTCAAATTCGGGGAGAATGAGCATTGTATCGGCAACGCCGGTAGATTTCATATAATCCAGCGCAGCAGCAACGATGTTCCTCGGATACTGAGGAAGAGGACGATTCTCGGGGTTGTCAATAATCATGGCGTTACCGCTCATGCTCAGAGTTTTGACCGTACAGAAAGGATCGATCATAGCTGTGTCGGGATCGGGTATGAATACCATGTCGCTCTTCTCTACAACAGCATATCCGTAGTTCGATGCATCAAAACCGATGCCTTTTGTCATGATCTCTTCCGAGAAAGAGCCTGCGGGAATAGTTACATGACGGTACTGTCCGTTGATGTCAACCATCTTAAAGTCTACCATTTTGATGTCTTCGTCTTGTATTCGCTTAATGATTTCTTGAATTTTATTCTGCATAAGAAAAACCTCCATATTAAATTATTAGTATTATAACATACACCTTCACACAATTCAATAAAAAGATTTATAATCTTAGAAAATTTTTTAGATTGTTTTGAATATGTCACTCGTGCTTGTTTTTGTATAAAAAAAGCCTCATGTAATACGGTCACATGACGTTTTGCATAAGGCTTTTTAAAATTTTTTTAGCAATCTATTAAGTTATTGCTTTTCTGTTTTTTGTTTATACGCATGATTACCAAACCTGTGATGAGTGCCGCAACCGACGTCACACATAACATAACTGCGGGGTAAACAAGCGAATTGCCCGGAACATAATCCTCCGCTACAACATACGTGAACATTATTCCGGGGACGGTTCCGATAGTATTATTAAACGCAATGTGTCCAAGCGCGGCGGGGATAACGGAATTTGTCGCTTTCACAAGCGCTGTCAGGAACAGCCCCATGAATATACAGAAAACGCACATCAGTACAATGCCGACATACGGGTAGCCGCTGTAATCTGTACCGAAATTGTGTCCGCATACTATCAGCGGCGCGTGCCACAAGCCCCAGATAATACCGCTCACGGTTATTGCCGCAGGCAGCGGCATCTTCTCTTCGAGCTTCGGGGTGAGATACGCTCTCCAGCCGAACTCCTCTCCAAAGCCCGGAATTATTCCCATGACACTTACGCCCGCGCAGTATAAAGCCGTTGCCGCAACATTTAAATGATCGGTTTTTATGATAATAGCAAGCACAGAGCAATCCGGGATAAACGTTGCCGCAGAAGCAAGAGCCGTAATATATCCGCAGACAACGGGGAAGCAGAGTGCGATAAATAAATAACGCACGTTTCCCTTAATTTTCAAGGCAAGTTTGCTTCTGTCGAATCCTTCTTTTGTTATAACTCGTGTCAGGATATTTGCGATCGCGGGAAAAAGCATTGCGATCGAACACATCATACCGTAATAAGCGCCGTCCATCGTTTTGCCGTATTTCGTCATATACAGAAACGCAAGTGCCCACGGCGGCAGAAACGACAGCGCAAGGAATATCATAATGCGGCGAGAAGTCATCTTATCACTTTTCATAATACTCGCCTCCGTGTAAATAAAATCTGCATGATATTCTATATGAAATATAGTAGAGTGTCAAAGAGCAGATAGGCATAAGCAGAATAAAATATGACCCGCTGTCGGAAAGAAATTCTTCCATCCTCTTCAGAATTTCCTCGGTCGAACCGAATATCGACAGATCGCCGAACAGAGCGTACACTATGAAGCCAAATACAAGTATTAGCATGACGATCATTCTTATCGTGTTGCCGTACATGCTGCCAAAAGCCACCATGAACGGCGATTCTATTGCACGATAGATTATTTGAATGAATATCATAAGCTGGAGTGCCATAAAGAACATATCGGCATTTATTCCTGTAATAGCTGTCGCAAGCTCAAAGAGCAGTTCAAGATATGTAAAAACCGACATCATTAAAAACATGTTGAACATATATTTCGAGCCGATCTGCTTCCTTATGCCGTCCTCGGCTGAACAGATAAACGAGAGCCACTTCTTTGTTTCGTCATTCTCAAAGCTGCCCTGCTCAAACATTCCCGAGATGAGTATGATACACACCGCCGCGAGCATCATCATCACGCCGACATTCTCGTCCTTCGTGGCAGCATCTGCAATCACCATGATCGTAAAGAGAACGGCAATCGGAATCATGATAAGCAGCTGTTTTTTTCGCGTGACTAGTTCCTTGTAAATAAGACCGAACATCAGCCGTCCCTCCTTTCGAGCAGCTTAGAACCGACAAATATGCTGAGGAACACACCCGAAATAAATAACAAAACACATACCGGGATAGTATATTTCAATAAAGGCGCAAGCTCCAGACGCAGTATATCAAGTACGTCAATATCCTCACGCCCGGTGTATTTCTCCATTTTCTTCACAAGAAACGGCGCTAATGCCATACCAGCAAGCGATGCAGCAGTCATAAGCACTGCCTCAAATGTATTCTTTTTTTTGGTGACCGTTGAAAAGAACAGCATCAGCAATAATACAGCACCGAAAAACATAATCATCTTAAATAGTACTGCTGCAGAGACACCCGAGAACCCGTCGCCGCCCACAGCGCCGAGCAGTGTAATATATAATAAATTGACTGCAAATACGCCCGTTTCAAAAATCAGAAGTGTTATCACCTTTGCACCGATCAGCATTTTTATATTGTAGGAAGTCGTTCTGCAAAATCTCAGAAATCCCGAATCAATATCGCTGTACATTGTGCCCGACGGATTGTATGAAAATGCGAGCACAACCATAGGCAAATATTTAAGTATCCACAGATTATCCATCAGATGATCCCGTACTTCAGTGTTGTCGGCGAGATTCCCGCATTCCATGCTGAGCCTTACCAGAATGCAAAGCAGTGTAAATATTACAAACATACTCACTGTCAATAATATCTGTTTTTTTGAGAGCGTGATTTCCTTTTGTATCATTCCCTTCACGATGTCCACTCTCCTTTATCTCTGCGCACATAGAACAGCATGATCTCTTCGAACGTTGTTCTGTCAAAAGTCAAGCCCGAATATTTCTTTTCGCAGAGTTTTTTGTCAGAGATAAGTATCTCTGTACAGAAATCCGTTGTGCGGGTACTGATAATATCATTTTTGTCGATGTCTTTTAAATCGGATTTTTTACATTTTATTACAGCGTGAGAGTCAAGTATATCGTCCTTTACACCTGTCAGTAGAATTTTACCTTTGTCGATAAATGTCACGCTGTCTGCTGTTTTTTCGAGATCGGAAGTGATGTGCGAGGAAAGCAGGATAGAGTTTTGATCATCCTGCAAATATTCAAGGAAAATATCAAGTATTTCGTTTCTCACAACGGGGTCAAGGCCTGTCGTTGCCTCGTCCATTATCAGCAGCTTTGCATGGTGAGAAAGCGCGGCGGCTATCTGCAGCTTCATACGCATACCCTTTGAAAGCTGACCTATCTTTTTTCTCCTCGGCAGATTGAATCGATCGAGATACTCGGAATATACAGTTTTATCCCACTGAGAAAAAACGTCGGACAGCACAATGGAAAGCTGAGCAGCATTCAGCTGATCGTGAAACGGAATATCGTCAAACACTGCGGCGATTTGAGATTTTATCTCGGCTTCATGTTCGATATTGTCAAGACCGAGCATTTTTATTACGCCGCTGTCACGCTTGATAAGCCCCAACAGCAGCTTGATCGTGGTTGTTTTTCCTGCGCCGTTCTGACCTATAAAGCCCATAATACTGCCTTGCTGTACGTTAAAGCTGATATTATCGAGCTTAAACCCGTCATATGTCTTTGTAAGATTGTTGATTTCTATTGAATTCATACTTATTCATCTCCCTCATATAATACTTTCATAATATCAGAAAGTTCTTCAAATGAAATATTGGTTTGTTTAGCTTTTTCTACAGCTTGCATAAGGCTGCGCTCAATCTGTTTAAGACTTTCCTCACGAAAAAGCTCTTTATTTTGTGTTGCTACAAACGAACCTTTCCCCGTGAATGATTCGATAAAGCCGTCTCGTTCAAGCTCTTCATAAGCTCGCTTTGTAGTTATGATGCTGATGCGAAGCTGCTGAGCAAGCGTTCTCATAGAGGGCAGCGGCTCTCCTTCTTGCAGTTCTCCGCTCATGATCTGCTCTTTGATCTGAGCCGTTATCTGTTCATAGATCGGTTTACCCGAAGCGTTTGAAATAATAATGTCCATTGATTTTCTCTCCGTTAATTGTATATATACATTATACACATTATATAAAATTCTTTTGTATTTGTCAACCCACATTTTTTGATTTAATATCGGTAAAAGTGCTAAAAGTATTGACTGAACATCGATAAAATGATACAATTATGATAACAGATAGAATTACATTGAAATGTTTTGTTTTTATTTTTGACAATTATATCTACAGCATGAATAATCAAGTTATAACAGAAGGAGTGATAATTATGCAAAACTTCGATTACATGACGCCAACAAGATTGATCTTCGGAAAAGACGTTATCGGGAAACTGCCCGAGGTAATGGCTTCTCTCGGCAAGAAGGTGCTGCTCACATATGGCGGCGGCAGTATCAAAAAGATCGGATTATACGACAGAGTAAAAGAACTGCTGAAGGATTTTGAGATCATCGAGCTTTCGGATATTCGCCCGAACCCGAAGTATGATCCCAGTGTTCTTGACGGTGTACGTCTATGCAAAGCGAATGATATAGATGTTATTCTTGCGGTGGGCGGCGGCAGCGTTCTTGACTGCTCAAAGGCTATAGCGGCAGGAGCAAAATACAACGGTGATCCGTGGGATCTTATTTCCTATAAGGTTAAAGCTAAAGCGGCATTGCCTATTGTAGACATCATTACGCTTGCTGCAACAGGCAGCGAATATGACTGCGGCGGCGTTATCTCACGCACGGAAACTAACGACAAGATAGGGTACATGGATCCTCTGCTTTATCCTGTTTGCTCATTCTTAGATCCGACATATACTTTTACTGTGTCTAAGAAACAGACAGCTGCAGGCTGCGCAGACGCTATGAACCACATTATGGAGCAGTACTTCTGTGAGGATTCAACGCTTCTCAACGACGGATTCATGGAGGCAGGATTAAAGAGTCTTATGGTAAATGCGAGAAAGTGTCTTGCAAATCCCGAAGACTATACTGCGAGAGCCGAGATGATGCTTACATGTACATACGGCTGCAACGGTATCTATTCGCTTGGAAACAGTTATACCGGCTGGCCGTGCCACGGAATGGAACATGCGCTTTCTGCTTATTATGACATAACACACGGAGAAGGTCTTGCAATTATTACTCCGAGATGGATGAAACACATTCTTAACGAAAAGACTGTCGGACGTTTTGTTAAGTACGGCGTTAATGTTTTTGGTATCGACAGCAGTCTTGATGATTTTGAGATCGCAGAAAAAGCAATAGACGCAACATACAGTTTCTTTGAGTCTATCGGTATTCCCATGCATCTCAGAGATGTCGGAATAGATGAGAGTAGGTTAGATGAAATGGCGCATCATGTTGCAGAAAATGAAGGCCTTGATAATGCCTGGGCTCCGCTGCTTCAAAAAGACATAGCCGAGATATTTATGGCTTCGCTTTGATAGAAGTCGCTGTGCGTGTTTCAAACAAACGAGAATAACCCTTCCTGCAGCGAGTGTGACTGCCGAAAGGGTTACAAAATAAAAAACCGGGGATTTTGCGGGGATAATAAAAAAATATCCGCATAAATCCTCGGTTTTTTCTGAATATGGTGGAGATGAGGAGAATCGAACTCCTGTCCGAAAACCACTTACCAATGCTTTCTCCGAGCGCATCCTATAATTTAAGATTCCCCCAAGAACACGCCTATAGGCAGGCTTGCTCTGTCGGTAGTCTTTAGTTCATATCGGAGGTCAAGACACACTCTCCGATACGTTCACCGTTAGTCGACGCCCTTATCCGAGCCACGGTACTCTCGATAAGGACGAGCAGCTTAGGCTGCTAACGCAACTGTTCTGTTGTCGTTTATTTTAAAAATTGCGGCTTTTATAGCGGTTCCGCACCGCTGCTCGCTTACAAAGGCTCACGATCCCCGTCGAAACCTTTACATCCCCGTTTATTTATTAAAACGCTCCTTCATGGTGCGTTCAATATCTCTTTTTGCTGATTTCTCTGCCATATCGGCACGCTTGTCGTACAGTTTTTTACCCTTGCAGAGTCCTACGCTGACTTTCACCTTGCTGCCTTTAAAATAAAGCGATAGGGGAATGAGTGCAAGACCGTCCTGCTTGATTGTTCCGAACAGCTTCATTATTTCTCTTTTGTGAAGAAGAAGTCTTCTTACTCTGAGGGGGTCTTTGTTAAATATATTTCCCTGTTCATAAGGACTTATGTGCATACCGTTAACGAAAATCTCCCCGTCTACTATCGAGCACCAGCTGTCCTTCAGATTAACTCTTCCGGCACGGAGCGATTTTACTTCGGTTCCGCAAAGCTCTATACCGGCTTCATATGTTTCCAGAACAAAGTAGTCATGATATGCTTTTTTATTTGTTGCTATAGTTTTTGTGCTTTCCTTTGACATAAAGCTATCAGACTCCTTTCGTACTGCTGAACTACATAATAACATATCTTACAGTCGGTGTCAATGTTTTTTTTGAGAGTATATAGAAATAAAAGAACAAAAATATTATGCGCCTTATGACAGGAACATCGCCCCGAAATGTTTCGATTACTTTCCGGGGCGACGATTGTGGATTGTACTATCTGGTTAACCGACAATATCTCTTTTAATCTTTCCGATAAAGCTGTATGCGCAATCCAAGAATCCGTTTACTTTCTTCGCATTCATTTCATTTCCTTTGATATAATAACGAACATCAAAGAATAAACTAATTATCATAACCAACAATAATGCGCTTGCGCTTACCATAAAGAACAGTATCCATATAAGAAGCGGCATCGACATTACCTCTCCGCCTTTATATGATACAGACAGTTGGGTTTTCCAAGCCGAACGAATCAGTTTCTTCAGAGTTTTCATGATCTCCGATTGCTCATGTACTTCGCTCTTGCTGTCGTTCAGATTCTGAAAACTCTGCTGTGGGCTTTGGCTTTCGCCGTTATACCCGTAAGAGCCATACGTTTTTTGGGCGTTCATGTATGTTCTCTCCACATAGATCATTGCATCAAGCAGGTCATTATTGTTTTTTTCCAAAGCTTCCTCCGCTTGCTCACGGGTGATTCCCGATTTGCTCACGATTTTTTCTACCATTTCTTCTCTGGTCATAATCATTCACCTTCCAATTCAGCTAATCACTGTTCCGGTTTGCTCTCATCAGTCTTATCCAGGTTTACAGACGGTTTATTGTCTGCAGCAGGCTGTGACTGAGAAACCGTTGATTCCGGTTGTACATTACACGCGGGTTCATCTTTTTTCTGGTTCAGGTCAATATTATTCTTCACATCATTTTTTGCAGCCTGAGTGAAACCAGGTGTACTGCCGATAGGATCGGTCTTTTTGTTGTCCATTCCTCTGCCTTCAAAAGAATACTTGCAATCAAAGAACAATCCCATTACAAGAGCAAAGAATACTACCGGCCATGCAGCAAACAACATGATAATAAACAAAAGTATCGGAAGCTGAATAAGCTTCATACCGTTCCTTCTTACTACAAAAAAGTTCGATGTACCGTCACCGATAACCTTCTCTGCTTTGTTGCTTGCCTTGTTCAGGAACTCATCTACCGAGTTGCGCTGATAATTGAAGTTCGGATTCTTGTACGGCGGAACACCGTTAAATCCGGGTGCGCCATAGGGCGGGGGATTAAAGCCGGGCTGCCTTCCGGGATTCGGTCCCGGATTCGGCGGGGGAGTAAACCCGTTGTGAGGCGGGTTTGGCGGGAACGGCGGCTGTCTGAATTGACCGCCCGTACCGTTCATAAAGCTGCTTACATACTGATAGCCGGAACCTTGCGTATAAGGCTGTGAGTTCATATTGCCTCTTGTTCGTTCAAGGTATATAGCAGCATCAAGCATATCCCAGTTTGACTTCTCAAGCGCGTCTTTAGCTTGTTCGAGAGAAACATGAGCTTTCTCGCTCAATGTTTCAACCATTTCGTAACTTTTCATTGAATATACCTCCTATTCTTGTTATACAACATCTGTTTTCCTTTTGTTGTAATTATATAATAACTCATTAAAATTAAAAGAAAATATATTAATTATTAGAATTAGATTAGAACGCTATTAGACATTCTAAATTCTTCCATTATTCTATTCTTTTACAAATCTTTTTCCTTGTACGATCTGTTTGAGATCAAGACTGCGGTTAATCGTGTTAAGAACATTCTTTTTATCCGCACTCCACATCGGAGCGATCAGAAGTCTTTTGGGACCGTCGCCTGTCAATCGGTGTATGACTATATCCTCGGGGAGAAGCTCCAGACAATCGCAAAGTATGTCTGTGTACTCATCAAGCGTTAATGCAGAAAAAGCACCTGCAATATATTCCTCTGCAAGATCAGTGTTTTTTAGTACATGGAGAAGCTGAAGCTTGATTCCCTGTACACCGCTTTTACCGACATAGCTGACTGTCTCAAGCATTTGCTTTTTGCTTTCAAACGGCAAACCAAGTATTACATGAGTAATTACAGTAATGTTTTTTGCCCGTAAGCGTTCTACAGCTTTGTCATAAACATTAAGAGAGTAGCCGCGCCTGATGTACTCGGCTGAATGCTTATGTATCGTCTGCAAACCGAGTTCAATCCACACAGGCTTTATTTGATTAAGCCTGTCAAGCAGATCAATGACATCATCTCCGAGACAATCGGGTCTGGTTGCGATTGAAAGGATTGCTATATCATCACGGATTATAACATCGGAGAAAGCTTTTTCTAGATATGACACCGGAGCGTATGTATTTGTAAACGATTGAAAATAAGCAATAAAGCGTTTACATTTTGCTTTGTTGGACACAAGCATCTTGGCATTTTCAATTTGTTCGTTTATGTCTTGGCATAATTTTGAGGCGAATTCACCCGAACCGCCTTCGCTGCAGAAAATGCAGCCCTTTGTGCCTATTGTTCCGTCACGATTCGGGCATGTGAAACCGCCGTCGAGAGCAATTTTGTATAGCTTCTCCCCGAATGTTTCTTGAAGGAATTGGTTCAAAGAATAATAATGACCGTTCAGATAATACATAAACTCCTCCATAAAAAATATAACAAATGCTATTTTGAAAGTCTTACCGTGATCTCGCCGCTCGTTAAGGTTGTCATACTGCCGTCGTTAAGCTTAACAATAAGACCACCGCTCTGATCCACATCAACAGCCGTACCGGAATACTTGATATTGTTCTTATAAAAATCAATTTTCTTTCCGATAATCATTGAATAGCGTCTGTAATCGTCTATATATGATCTGTCGGGAAGCTCGGAAATGATTTTACAAAGCTCGTTTGCAACTTCCGAAATTAGCGCGTTCCTCTTTAATTTCTTATCATTTATTGCGCCGGCGGTGTTTTTGATAGCTTCGGGAAAATCAGACGTAGACAGATTTATCCCTATTCCTATAATCAATGCTTGTGCAATACCTTGTTCAAATCCGCTTATTCCTTCGGTCAGAATTCCGCATATTTTTTTGTCGCCGAGATAAACATCATTTACCCACTTAATCGAAGGACGAGTATACGTAAGTTTTTCTATCGCTTTGACAACCGCAACAGCCGCAGCCGTAGTAACGCTTACGGCGTCTGATAATTCAAGCTCCGAATGAAGCAGAAAGGACATATAGATACCTGTGTTTTTGGGAGAAAAAAAACTTCTTCCGAGCCTTCCTCTGCCGCTTGTTTGTTCATTGGCTGCTATAAGCATATTTTTATCGTTTCCGTTAATTATCATGCGTTTAGCATAATTATTTGTTGAATCCACACTGTCGATAACCAGTACGGTTAAATTCTTAGCTGAATCTTTAAGATTATCGGTTATCTCGTGTACGGAGAGTACATCGCTCTCTGATGATAAACAGTATCCTTTATTGCTGACGGAATCTACAGTATAGCCATCCGATCTTATCTGATTTACTGCTTTCCAAACTGCATTTCTTGATACTCCGAACTCATCTGCAAGCTGCTGACCCGAAATATATTTTCCTGAATTGATTTGCAAAAATGCAAGTATTCTTTCTTTCAGTGACATTCTTCTGCTCCTTTTTTTAACTTCAATGATTAATACAATGGTATCTGAACATGCCGTAAATACACTCTAAAAAAATAAGGGAACTGTAAACGTTCCCTTAGATGTTATTTTGTAGAAAATTCTTCAAGTAAAAGTCCTTTATTGTGTTCCAGCGCCCAGTTTATGCTCCATTGGCTTGTAAACAATAATAGATAATTGCCTTTGAGATCCTGTATTCTTTTTGTATCGGATGCAAGATCAAGTTTTTTGGGGTCTATTACAGTATTTCCGATCCAACGAATAAACTGATACGGCAGGTTCTCCATTACAATTTCTACATTATACTCATTGGTAAGCCGATATTTTAATACGTCAAACTGAAGCGTGCCTACAACACCGACGATTACTTCTTCCATACCGGATCCAATTTCCTGGAATATCTGTATAGCGCCTTCCTGTGCGATCTGCGTCGTGCCTTTAACGAACTGCTTTCTCTTCATGGTGTCTTTCTGACGTATTATCGCAAAGTGTTCGGGAGCAAATGTGGGTATACCTTTAAATTTTATCCGGTTGCCGGGGGTACATATTGTGTCACCTATGGAGAATATTCCGGGATCAAACACACCGATAATATCACCTGCGTACGCTTCTTCGACTATCTCACGGTCTTGCGCCATAAGCTGCTGAGGTTGGGAAAGCCTGAGCTTTTTACCTCCCTGAACGTGGTATACTTCCATATTCTTCTCAAATTTACCCGAGCAAATACGCATGAATGCTATTCTGTCACGGTGAGCTTTGTTCATATTAGCCTGAATCTTAAACACAAATGCCGAGAAACAATCAGAGACGGGTTCCACAATATCATTTTCGGTTTCTCTGGGAAGCGGGGGAGTGGTGATCTTCAGAAACTCTTCGAGGAAAGGTTCTACGCCAAAGTTTGTAAGCGCCGAGCCGAAGAATACCGGAGTAAGACGTCCTGCGCGAACTTCATCAATGTCAAAGCTGTCGCCTGCGCCGTCAAGAAGTTCGATTTCTTCCAGAAGATCATTTTTATGGTACACGCCGATCAGGTCGTCGAGATTGGGATCATCAAGCTTAGCCGTGATTTTCTCGGCTTCCTTCTGACCGTTCTTATTCTGTACAAAAGCAAGTATTTCTTTATTATGTCTGTCATAAACGCCCTTAAACTCTTTGCCGCTTCCGATAGGCCAGTTCATAGGGCAGGTGTTGATTCCGAGAACAGTCTCAATATCTTCAAGTAAGTCGAACGGACTCTGAGCCTCTCTGTCCATTTTGTTTATAAAGGTTATTATCGGTATGTGTCTCATAACACATACTTTAAAAAGTTTTTTTGTCTGATTCTCAACGCCTTTGGAAGCGTCGATCACCATAACTGCAGAATCGGCTGCCATAAGAGTTCTGTAAGTATCCTCGGAAAAATCCTGATGTCCCGGTGTATCAAGTATATTGATGCAGCAGTCATTATATTTAAATTGAAGTACAGATGAAGTAACAGAAATACCTCTCTGCTTTTCGATTTCCATCCAATCCGATACAGCGTGTTTTGATGAATGTTTACCTTTTACTGCACCCGCAGAGTTTATAGCGCCTCCGTATAAAAGAAGTTTTTCGGTCAGTGTGGTTTTTCCCGCATCAGGGTGTGAAATGATAGCAAACGTTCGTCTTTTGTTGATCTCGGTTTTTAAATCAGCCAAAAGAACAACCTCCTTAGAATGATTCTGTTTAGTCGATTGCAAAATGCCATAAGTGCGCATAAACAGCCGACTTTTTTGATGTTTAACAACTGACTTTTTCTCCGTTTTGTGG
>CADBRK010000125.1 GCA_902797065.1 uncultured Ruminococcus sp. | reverse complement strand
TATTACGACAAAGGGTAAGGGCTATCAATTTGCTGAAGACGATCCGTTATCATATCACGGCGTTTCGAGCTTTGACATAGACAGCGGAGAAACTGTCGGTTCAAAGAAGGGTTTTTCCGCGAGGTTCGGAGAGATCTTGTGCGACCTTGCCGGGAAAGATAAGCGCATTTGTGCAATAACTGCCGCTATGAAGCTTGGTACCGGTCTTGCAAAGTTTTCACAGGAGTATAAAGAAAGATTCTTTGATGTCGGTATCGCCGAGGAACATGCAGTGACTTTCGCTGCAGGACTCGCCACGGAAAAAATGATACCGGTGTTTGCGGTGTACTCATCGTTTTTACAGCGCTCATACGATCAGATAATCCATGACGCCGCAGCGCAGGAACTGCATATTATTCTTGCGATAGACCGAGCGGGTATCGTCGGAGAGGACGGCGAGACACATCAGGGAGTGTTTGACGTTGCGATGCTTAGCAGTATACCGAATGTGACTATATATTCTCCGTGTTATTTTGACGAACTCGGAGATGCTATGAACCGGGCTTTTTATAAGCACGGCGGTATCGTCGCCATACGCTATCCGAGGGGCGGACAGCCGTATCGTCCGTCGGATTATGAAGTCGGTGAAGCTTTTTCACAGTACGGCAGCGGTAAAGACGCCGTTATAGTGACATACGGCAGGATCTTTGCAAATGCCTGTCAGGCAAAAGAAATCCTCAAAGAAAAAGGCAAAAACATTACTATAGTAAAACTCAACAGGATTCACCCCATAAGCAAAGAAGCAGTAATAATATGCAGTGAGTTTGAGCGTGTATATTTCTTTGAAGAGGGTATGGAGAACGGCGGCATAGGTGAAAAATTCCGCTGTATGCTTGATGACGAAGGGTTCAAGGGTAATTTCGAGCTTACAGCGATAAAAGATAAATTTGTTCCGCAGTCCACGGTGGACGAAGCGCTTTCGGATCTGTGCCTTGACTGCGAGGGTATAGTCAATAAACTAACATGGAACTAAGGTGATTTTTTGGCAAAGAAAAAAAGACTTGACGTATTGCTTTTTGAACAGGGATATGCCGAGAGCAGGGAAAAGGCAAAAGCCATAATTATGTCCGGCATAGTATATGTGGATAATCAGAAATCCGATAAACCCGGTACATCTTATCCCGAGGACTGTAAACTTGAGGTCAGAGGCAATACTCTGAAATATGTCAGCCGAGGCGGCTTAAAGCTAGAAAAGGCGATCGAGGTTTTTGATATTGATCTCACCGACGATGTTACGATGGATATAGGTGCGTCTACGGGCGGTTTTACGGACTGTATGCTGCAAAACGGAGCAAAAAAGGTGTTTTCGATCGACGTGGGGTACGGTCAGCTGGCATGGAAGCTGAGACAGGATCAGAGAGTAGTGAATCTTGAAGATACTAATTTCAGATACGTTACGGAAGAACAGATAACGGAACCCATAGATTTCTTCAGCGTTGATGTTTCTTTTATCTCGCTTAAGCTTATCCTTCCGAATGCAAGGAAATTTTTGAAAGATGACTGTACGGCGGTGTGCCTGATAAAGCCGCAGTTTGAAGCAGGACGTGAAAATGTCGGCAAAAACGGTGTTGTACGTGACCCGGATATTCATTGTGAAGTAATAGACAATATTATTGAATTCTGTCTGGAAAACGGATTTTCCGTACTGGGGCTTGATTATTCTCCGGTGAAGGGGCCTGCCGGGAATATAGAGTATCTGATATATATTAAAAAGAGCGGCGAACCTGTTTGTGAGCTTGAAACCGACGCACGTTCTGTTGTATACAGCTCGCATGATAAATTAGATAAAAATGGTGATAATTAATGAGAATAGCGTTAATGCCGAATGCAGAGAAAGACAGGGCAATAGAAAATGCACAGCGTATCATAGATATTTTGTCGTATTATGATACTGCTTTTACTATGCATAAAGCATTCTCGGGGGACTTTTCGGTGGGAAACATTTCGTTTTATCCCAATCATTCCGAAGCCGTTGCGCACTCTGATATGGTAATCGCTGTCGGTGGTGACGGAACTATCATACATATGGCAAAGCATGCCGCAGAGTATGACAAGCCCATACTCGGAGTTAACTGCGGCAGGATAGGCTTTGTGGCAAATCTCGAGCCTTCACAGCTGAATCTTCTGCCGAAGCTGCTTGTCGGGGATTACAATATAGATAAGCGCATGCTTCTTGAAGTGGAAATTGCGCAGAGCGGAGAACATGAAACTTTGTTTGCGCTCAATGATGTTACTGTCACAAGAGGTTCTCTCTCTACTATGGTAGAGCTTGACGTTATGCTGAACGGTGAATTTATCAATAGCTATCGTGCTGACGGCGTTATCCTTGCCACGCCTACAGGTTCTACGGCGTATTCTTTGTCTGCCGGCGGACCTGTTATCGAACCGCACATGAACTGCATACTGCTTACGCCGATCTGTCCGCATTCTCTTTTCTCACGCTCGGTTTTGTTTTCGGATGATTCCGAAGTTTGTATACGTCCTCATGACGGATACAGCAAAGAGATATATGCAACTATAGACGGTATACGTTCTTTCAGGATAAACAAAGACGACAGTATCACGGTAAAAAGATCGCATCAGACCGTGCGGTTCATTAAATTAACAAATAAGAATTTCTACAGAATACTGAGCGATAAGCTCAACGAAAGGAGGCAGTGAGGATGAAAAGAGGCAGACATTCACGAATTATTGATCTGATCCAGAGAAAGCCTATCTCCACTCAGGAGGAGCTGCTCAATGAACTTCGTATGATGGGCTATAACGTTACGCAGGCGACGGTATCGAGAGATATAAAAGAACTCAAGCTGATAAAGATCCTGTCTGATAACGGGAAACATATTTATTCCCTTTCTTCCGCACAGAAAAGCGATATTGGCTCCAGCCTGGACTCACTGTTTTCCACGTCGGTAATATCCGTTGCGAACGCGCAGAATATCGTGGTAATAAAAACCATACCGGGAATGGCTCAGGCTGTTTGCGCAGCGATCGACGCTTCAAAATTTGTCGGTATAGTCGGTACTATAGCAGGAGAAGATACGATATTCCTTGCAGCCGAAACGACCGACGCAGCCGTACATACGGCGTCTGTGCTTAAACTCAGTTCTATCTACGATAAAAACAGCAGGTGATAAAATGCTTTCAAATATATATATAGAAAACGTTGCCGTTATCGAAAAGGCAAGCATAGATTTTGATAATTCATTCAATGTGCTTACAGGTGAGACAGGCGCTGGAAAATCAATTATCATAGACTCGATCAATGCTATCATGGGGCAGCGTATTTCAAAGGATCTTATTCGTTCGGGTGCGCAGTCTTCTTTTATCAGCGCAACATTTACCGAGGTTTCCGATGGTGCAAAAGCGGCATTTGAGGAGTGCGGTTATTCTCCGGAAGACGATATGTTTATTCTGCAGAGACAAATTTCTTTATCCGGCAAGAATACATGCAAAATTAACGGACGTCCCGCACCGCTGTCTGTTTTCAAAAAAGTCAGCGGAAGTCTTGTCAATATCTACGGTCAGAACGAAGGGTACGACTTTATGACGGCGGACAGCCATATTCACTATATCGACGCTGTGGGCGATTATTCCGATCTGCTGCAGGAATACAAAACAAAATTCCTGACATACACTCAGATACGTCGGAAGATTATTGCGCTCAACGACAATATTCAGGACCGCGCAAGAAAAATTGATCTGCTGAAATATCAGATAAGAGAGATCGAGCAGGCAGATCTCCACGACGGTGAGATCGAGGAAATCGAAGAACAGAGAGCGCTGCTGATTAACAGCGAAAAAATACGCAACGGTTTGCTTCTTGCTCACTCTCTGCTTGCGGGCGAGGAGGAAGAAGGAGCTGTTTCGATACTTGACACTGTCAATGATACGTTAAGGGATATTTCCGAAATGTATTCTCCGCTTGCGGACACAGCCAACAGGATACAGTCCGCATACGAGGAGATCAAGGATTGTCAGTATGAAATAAGCAGTTTTCTCGACGAAACAGACATGGATCCCGACGCTCTCGCGGAAGTTGAAGAAAGATACGAGCTGATAAAATCTCTCCGCAGAAAATACGGCGATACTATCAAAGAAATATTGGATTATTGCGAAAATGCAAGGAGAGAGTTTAATACACTTCAGGAGTTCGATTCAAATAAAGAAAAACTGATGGAACAGTTCCATTCTGCAAAGACAGAACTTGTTGCAGCAGCACAGAAGCTTACCGAAAAACGCACGGCAACGGCAAATGAGTTTTCAAGATCGGTAATGGAAGAGATGCGTTATCTCGATATGCCTAATGTTGTTATGGTACCTCAGGTCACAAAGTGTGAATACAGCGAAAACGGGTGTGACAGAGTGGAGCTTTTGATCTCGGCAAACCCGGGCGAAGAACCGAAGCCGCTTACTAAAATCGCATCCGGCGGCGAGTTATCAAGAATAATGCTTGCCGTGAAAACGATCATCGCCGAAAAGGACGAGATCGCAACGCTGATATTTGACGAGATCGACACCGGAATAAGCGGTTCGGCGGCGTCAAAAGTCGGCAGGAAGCTGCAGCAGCTTTCAAAGACGCATCAGGTGCTCTGTATCACTCATCAGGCTCAGATCGCCTCTCTTGCAGATACTCATATGTTTATCAGCAAAAGCGTAACGGACGGAAGAACGTATACAAAAATCAGACGGCTTGATTTCGAAGAACGAAAGCACGAACTGTCACGCATCATAGACGGCGACTCTCCGTCGGAACTATCGCTTAAGCACGCAGAAGAAATGCTCAATTCAAAGTAAAGGAGTAATAATAATGAAAATACCGTTTTCACCGCCGGACATAGGTCAGGCTGAAATTGACGCAGTAGTAGAAACACTCAGATCATCATGGATAACGACGGGTCCGAAGACAGAAATGCTTTCACGCAGAGTTGCAGAGATGTGCCGTGTACCCTATGCGGCATGTATGAACAGCGCAACAGCATGTCACGAAATGTCGCTACGGCTTCTCGGAATCGGTTCCGGAGACGAGGTTATCGTTCCCGCATATACATACACAGCCTCGGCAAGTGTGATCGAACACGTGGGAGCGACGCCCGTTATCGTAGACGTCGAAAAGGGTACCTTCCATATTTCGTATGAAGAAGCCGAAAAAGCGATTACCACGAAAACAAAGGCTATAGTTGCCGTTGATCTCGCCGGTGTTCTCTGCGATTACGACAGGCTTATCTCTATCGCAGAAAGTAAGAAGGATATTTTTACCCCTTCAAATGATATACAAAAAGTCATCGGACGTATTGCCGTAATAGCCGACGGCGCACATTCATTCCTTGCCGAGAGAAAAGACGGCAAACGTTCGGGAGAGCTTGCCGATTTTACAAGCTTTTCGTTCCATGCAGTCAAGAATTTCACCACAGCCGAGGGCGGCGCACTTGCATGGAAGCC